>NZ_JBVKAE010000013.1:0-200827 GCF_055598845.1 Amycolatopsis sp. NPDC039088
TAGGCAAGGAAGCCTTCACCACCAGGGAAACGCGTAGGCAGCAGCGACCACAGCCCGCGACACGACACGTTTGACTTACCCCTCAATAACCCGAATCGCCACTCACGACCAACCCAGCCCACCTCTCACCCGCAGCCTCAAGGCAGGAAAGTCCGTGAAGGCCTTCTTCCCTACTTTGAGCGTAGGGAAGGAGGCCTTCACAGACACGTCACCTTTGAGCTACCTGCTCAATGGCCGGGAAACTTGCGGCTTCAGCCCTTGATCTCCGTCCGAAGTCGTTCGGCAAGTCGCACGGACGCCTCGATCTCTTCCCGCCTGATCGATACGCTTTCGACGTTGATGCCGAACGGAACGCCCAGGCTGCGGCAGTAGGTCATCAGTTCGGTAGCCGCCGCGGCGGCCACCTGATACGACGCTTCGAGGGTGTCGGCCGCGTGCCTGAGGTCGTTCGCTATCCACCGTGGCACGTCGACGCCTAGCCACCGCAGAAAGTCGAGTGTTTTCAACGATCCGCAGACCGAGAAGGTGAAGACGATCGGAACGGGTGCTCGTCCGCGTGCGACGCATTCGTAGTGGTAATCGGAGACAAGGTTCTTCGCTGCGTTGACGTCGTAAACCACCTGGGTCACGAAGAATCGGCATCCGGCGTCCTGCTTCGCCAGCAGTCGCAGATGTTCATCGTCCCGGCGGCTGTGACGTTCTGGAATCGCGACGCCGCCGAGCGACAAGCTGGGGTTGGCGTCACGCCGCAGTGCTTGAGCATCCGCGAGTGATGTCATGGCCTCGACCTTGCTGGACGCGGCGCCAACGAGAACTGTCATCACGCGCGCCGGGTCCTGGGCCGCCAGCCATGACCGCAGCTCCGATGGCGCGTACTTGCCGACCGCTCGGTAGACGATGACCGGAGTCTGCCAACTCGTGAGGTTGTCCGCGAGATAGTTCGCGGGGTCGAGGGTCGGCGAGAACGGGAACGGGCGCCGCGTCGGGTTCCGAGCTACTTCGTCATCGATGTCGTAGAGGATCAGGCCGTCGAGCTTCAACGGGCGCAAGCGAGCCATGGTGGCGTCGGCGATCTCTTGAACGCGTTCGCGAGCGGTGGCCAGGCGAGGTGGTGTCAGAGCGAACAGCAGGAACTCACTCGCGGCGCGGTCGATGCGGCGCACAATGTCCATGAACGGACCGTAGCCGAAGCCAGGCGATCCGACGTCGCGGCAGGCATGGGGCCGGGTGTATTTCGGTGGCGGAAACCGGTCGTTTCGGGGTCCAATCAGGGGCGTGACCAGTGACTTCGCTCCGCCCGTCGACCTGGCCGACCGGGTCAGCCGGGTGTGGCGGCGCAGCGGGAGCCTGCCGCCCGCGTTGCCGCAACCGTCCGTGGACCTGCTGGTGTTCGCGGACGGTTCGTTGTGGTTGGCCGGGCCGGAGACCGAGGCCAGGACGGGTATCCTGACCGAGCCGTTGACGGGGGTGCGGCTGCGGCCGGGAACGTGCGCGTCGGTGTTGGGGATCGCCGCGGACGAGGTGCCCTTGGCGGGAACGCCGTTCCCTGGTTCGGGGCTCGACGCCGGGCTACGGGCGTTGCGGGCACCGGCCCGTCCAGCCGATCGGGCGATCGGGCAGGTGCTCCAGGCCATGCGAACGGCTCCCGGGACGCCGGTCTCCCACCACGCGGCCGCGGTCGGGTTGTCCGAACGTCAGTTGCGGCGGCGGTTCCTGGTGGCGGTCGGGTTGAGCCCGAAGGCGTACGCACGGGTGGTGCGGTTGCACCGGGCGCTGGCGCTGGCGCGGTCGTCTCCGATGCCGGACTGGGCGGAAATCGCTGTCCGCAGCGGGTTCTACGACCAGCCGCATATGATCGCGGAGTTCCGGCGCTCGGTCGGGTCGTCGTGTGTCCGTTTCTTCCAAGCGGTGTCCGCGGGCGAGTAGCACCCTGTGGGTATGTCCATTGAGGAGATCTTCGCTTTTCACACGCAAGAGGTGGGCCCGGTGCGGTTCGCCGAGCCGTTCGGCGGCTGGGTGGTCACCCGGTATTCCGATGTGGACAGAGTGCTCACCGATCATGCGGTGTTCTCCTCCGACGAACTGCGTTACAGCACCCAGCCGATCCCGCACAGCGCGAACCCGTTGTTGCGGAGCCTGCAGGCGACCGATCCGCCCAAGCACCACGCGTTGCGCCGGGTCGTCAGCCAGGTGTTCACTCCCCGGGCCGTGTCGTCGCTGGAGCCGTTGATCACGGCGAGGGTCCGCGATCTACTCGCCTCGGCCGGGGCGAGTTTCGACCTGATCGGGGAGGTGGCCTACCCGTTGTCGGTGCACACGATCGCGGATCTGCTCGGCGTGCAGCCGTCGCGGTGGCCGGATTTCGTCCGGTGGACCGAGGCCATCACGTCGTTTTTCGGCACGTTCACCGCCGACGAGGGCCGCCAGAACGCTTTCCGCCAGGCTCTGACGGAAATGGGCGCCTACTTCCGCGAGGAGTTCGAGCACCCGACCGGCATCATCGCGACCCTGAAGGCGTCGGGCCTGTCCGAGGACGAGCTGCTCGACTTCTGCACGTTGCTGCTGATCAACGGCCACGAAACCACCAAGACCCTGCTCGTGAACGCCGTCCTTTGCCTTGCCTCCAGACCGAAGCCGTCCGACGTGCGACTGGCCGTCGAGGAGGTTCTGCGCTTCCTGCCGCCCACCGGCGGAACGGACCGGTTCGTCACCCGGCCCACCACGCTCGGCGGTCAGGAACTCCGCCCAGGCCAACGGGTCGTCGCGATGCTCACGGCGGCCAACCGTGATCCGGAGGTCTTCACCGAACCGCACACTTTCGACCCGGACCGGACGCCGAATCCCCACCTGTCCTTCGGCCACGGCATCCACTTCTGCATGGGCGCCCACCTCGCCCGCATGGAGGTCCGCATCGCCCTCAAGGCCCTGCTCGCCCGCCCGTGGCGGATCACGGACCTGGACACCCACCGGACCCCCGTCGGCATCGACGTCCTGAAAGCCACTCTGGCGACAAGCCAGGCATCAGGCCGATGACGGTCCCGTCCGGCCCTGTTCAGCCCCATCGCTGAGGTCTACGCTGATGACGCGCCCTTCTTCGGCCACGACGGTTTGCCGGCAGGCATCGTCCGGTCTGATGACTCGACGGGCGCACCGGACATCCGCTCCGGACTTCGGCGGCGCTGGCACTGTTTCGCCGACGCCCGAGGGGGCCGCGGATATGTCATCCGCTTCGCTCGAAATGAAGACCGTGCGGCCGATCCGTGCCGCGAGCATCACGGCCGGCGCCGGGCTGCTGCTCATGTCCCTGCTGGCCGGTTTCGGCAAGTTCGTCGCGGTGGACGGGCTGGTGACCCCAGGAGACGCGGCACGGACGGCGAAGGACATCACCGAATCCGCAGGGCTTTACCGGCTCGGTATCGCCAGTCTCTTCCTGGTGATCGCGCTCGATGTCGTCGTGGCATGGGGCCTGTACCGCGTGTTCAGCCCGGTGAACCGGAATCTTTCGATGGTCGCGGCGGCGTTCAGACTCGTGTATTCGGGGGTCTTCCTCGTCGCGATCGGTCAACTCTTCGGGCCGCTTCGCCTGTTCGCCGGCGACGCCTACCTCGGGGTGTTCAGCGTGGATCAGCTGAATGCCCAAGCATTGCTGGAAATCGCCGCCTTCGCCGACCTGTGGATGATGTCGCTCGGCTTGTTCGGCCTGCACTTGCTCGTCCTGGGCTACCTGGCCTATCGATCAGGGTATGTGCCGAGAACGCTGGGCGTCCTGCTGGCCATCGCGGGCCTCGGCTACGTGATCGACAGCTTCGGCGTGATGCTTTCCCCGGGTGGCTGGACCGATGTCTCCACCTACACGTTCCTCGGCGAGTTCCTCCTCGCGCTATGGCTCGTGATCCGGGGCCGACGGGTCACCTCGACCGGTTCCTCCAACTGAATAGAGAGTGAATTCCCATGGCTGCACCAGAAAGATCGATCATCCCTCCGGACACCGGCCCGCTCGATCGGCCGAGCGGGCCGACGACGGCGTCCACCCGCAAGACCGCGGTCCTCATCGGACTCCTGTTCCTCGCCGCCACGGTCGCGTTCATCTTCGCCGACTCACTCACCACCGGAGTACTGAACAGCCCGGACTTCCCGGCAGGCGCGTCCACCCGAACCGGCGCGCTGGCCACCGGTGCCCTTCTGCTCGCCGGACAGTTCGGGGTGGTGGGCATCGCGGTTCTCCTCTTCCCCTTGGTGAAACGCCACGGCGAAGCACTGGCGCTGGCACACATCGGCTTCAGGGTCACCGAACTCGCCGCGAGTCTGTTCTACCTGGCCGTCCCGCTGATGGTGATCGAACTCGGAGCCGGCCTGCGAGACGGCACGATCGACGCCTCGACATCGGCGAGTCTCGGCGCTTCGCTGAAAGCGCAACAGGGGGTCGCCACCTTGTTGATCTATCTGGTCGTCACCGCGGCGGGTCTGTGCATGTCCATCCTGCTCCACCGATCGAGGCTCGTCCCGCGCTGGCTCGCGGTTCTCGGCATCGTCAGCTATCCGACGTTGCTCGCCGGATGCGTCCTCGACCTGTTCGGCGTGGTCGACGTGACACAAGGCGTCGGGCTCGTCGCGCTGGTTCCGGGTGGCGTCTTCGAGGTCGTCCTGCCGATCTGGCTGTTCGTCAAGGGCTTCACCTTCCCGGTCCACGCCTGACAATGGAAACCGCTTTCCGAAAACGAGCCTGAACGGCGGATGTGCCCGCGCGGACGAAGGCCTACGGTAAGAGTGGGAGCGCTCCCATATCTCTGTGAACCCTGTCGATCGGAGGACTCTCGATGAAGAGGGCTCTAGCCGGGATACTCGCGGTGACGATGACGGCGAGCTTGATGGCCGTGGTGCGGACCTCGGCCGTCGCGCAACCCGCGGCGGATCCAGCCGCCTGGAGTAACGCCGAGATCGCGGGCGGCGGCTTCGTTCCGGGCATCGTGTTCAATCAGACCGAACGGGACTTGATCTACGCGCGCACCGATATCGGCGGCGCCTATCGATGGAACCAGGCGACCGGCCGGTGGATCCCCTTGCTGGACCACGTCGGGCGGAGCGACTGGGGGCACAACGGGGTGGCCGCGCTGGCCACCGATCCGGTGGAACCGAACCGGGTCTACGTCGCCGCCGGGATGTACACCAACAGCTGGGATCCCGGGAACGGGGCCATCCTGCGGTCGGCGGACCGGGGGACCACCTGGCAGAAGTCGGCCTTGCCGTTCAAGCTCGGCGGGAACATGCCGGGCCGGGGGATGGGCGAGCGCCTGGTCATCGATCCGAACCGCAACAGCGTCCTCTATCTCGGCGCCCCGAGCGGCAACGGGCTCTGGCGCAGCACCGACCACGGGGTGACCTGGAACAAGGTGACGTCCTTTCCCAATCCCGGCAATTACGCGCAGGATCCCAGCGATCCCAACGGTTATCTCAGCGACAACCAGGGCATCGCCTTCGTGACCTTCGATCCGCGCACCGGATCCCGCGGGAACACCACCCAGACTATCTACGTCGGGGTGGCGGACAAGGAGAACATCCTCTACCGCAGCACGAACGGCGGGACGAGCTGGGAACGGGTGGCCGGGCAGCCGACCGGTTACGTGCCGCACAAGGGGGTTCTCGACCCGGTCAACGGTGCTCTGTACCTCGCTACGAGCGACACCGGCGGGCCGTACGACGGCGCCAAGGGCGACGTGTGGAAGTTCAGCACGGCGTCCGGGGTGTGGACGCGAATCAGCCCGATCCCGTCGACCAGTTCCGACGACTACTTCGGATACAGCGGCCTGACCCTCGACAGAAAGCGGCCGGGCACGATCATGGTCGCCACCCAGGTTTCCTGGTGGCCCGACGTCATCTTCTTCCGCAGTACCGATGGTGGCGCGTCGTGGACACGGATCTGGGACTGGACGAGCTATCCCAACCGCGCGTTCCGGTACACACAGGACATCTCGGCCGTTCCGTGGTTGAACCTCGGCGCGAATCCGGCGCCGCCTGAGGTGTCACCGAAGCTGGGATGGATGACCGAAACGATGGAGATCGACCCGTTCGACTCGAACCGGATGATGTACGGGACCGGTGCGACGATCTACGGGACCACGAATCTGACCACTTGGGACAGTGGCGGGAAGATCACGATCAAGCCCATGGTCGCCGGGCTGGAGGAAACCGCAGTGCTGGACCTGATCAGTCCACCGGCCGGGGCGCCCTTGCTCAGCGCGCTCGGCGACATCGGCGGATTCCGCCACGACCGGCTCGACAAGGTGCCGTCGAAGGTCTTCCTCTCGCCGGGCTTCACGACTACCACCAGTCTCGACTACGCCGAACTGGCGCCGTCCTCGATCGTGCGGGTGGGTGATTTCGACAAAGCCGCGCGCCCCAACGAAAACAGGGTCGCGTTCTCCACCGACGGCGGGTCGAACTGGTGGCAGGGCGCGGAACCGGCGGGTGTCACCGGCGGCGGTACGGTCGCCGCCGGTGCCGACGCCAGCCGGTTCGTCTGGAGCCCCAAGGGGACGGGTGTGCATTACGCGTCCTGGTACGGCAGCTCGTGGACCGCGTCGAGCGGGATACCCGCCGGTGCCGTCGTCGAGTCCGACCGGGTCAACCCCAGGAAGTTCTACGGTTTCGCGGCCGGACGGTTCTACGTGAGCACCGACGGCGGGGCGACCTTCTCGGCGAGCGCCGCCACCGGGCTTCCCGCTTCCGCGCATTTCAAGGCGGTGGCCGGTCGCGAGGGCGACATCTGGCTCGCCGGGGGAGCGGGGATCTGGCACTCGACCGACTCCGGCGCGTCGTTCACCAAGGCGGCAGGCGTGGCGGAGGCGGACAACATCGGCATGGGCAAGGCCGCACCGGGCAAGAACTACCCGGCTCTCTACACGATCGCCAGGATCGCGGGCGTCCACGGTGTGTTCCGTTCGGACGATGCCGGGAACAGCTGGGTCCGGATCAACGACGACAAGCACCAGTACGGCAACATCGGCGACGCGATCACCGGTGACCCGCGGGTGTACGGCCGGGTCTATCTCGGCACGAACGGGCGTGGGGTGGTGGTCGGGAACGCGGGATGACGGCGACGTCGGGAGAAGACGCGGCCACCACGGGGTGAGCGTGCGCCCGAAACGCCATTAGAGGACTAATTGCGACTCTCCGGTGCCGGAAGCCGCGAGGTCATCCGCGAGCGGCGAAGTTCGCCGTACACTCCAGCGCGTTGTCCGGACGGTGATTGGGGGCCGCGGTGAGCGGTAGCAAGGTGTTGGTGGTCGGGGCGAGCATCGCGGGGCCCGCGCTGGCCCATTGGTTGCGTCGGCGGGGAGCCGAGGTGACCGTGGTGGAGCGGGCCCCCGGGCTGCGTCCCGGCGGCCAGGCGGTGGACGCGCGCGGGGTGACCAAGGAGGTCATCCGCCGGATGGGGCTGGACGCGGCGGTGCGCGCGGCCTGCACCGACACAGCGGGTGCGTACACCGTGGACGTCGACGGGAACGTGCTGGAGACCCACAGCGCCGAGGACCACGGCGGCGACGGATACATCGCGGACATCGAGATCTTGCGCGGAGACTTGTCCCAGGTGCTCTACGACGACACCCGCGATGGCGTCGAATACCTTTTCGACGACCGGATCGCGGAGCTCACCCAGGACGCGGACGGGGTCGACGTGACCCTCGCGAGCGGCGGACGGCGGCGCTTCGATCTGGTGATCGGGGCCGACGGGCTGCATTCGGCGCTGCGTGGGATGGTCTTCGGGCCGCGCGAGCGGTTCATCCGCCACCTCGGGCTGGTGCTGGCGTTCTACAGCGTGCCCAACGAGTTCGGGCTGGATCGCTGGCTGATCGAGTACCAGGACAAGGAGTCCGGACGTTCCGCCTTGCTGCGGCCCATCCAGGACGCCACCCGGGCGATGGCCATGTTCTCCTTCCCCGCGGCGGATTTCGACGTCGACTACCGCGACATCGAGGGCCAGAAGCGCCTGCTGCGTGAGCGGATGGACGGCCTGGGCTGGCAGACCCAGCGCATCCTCGCGCAGCTGGACGACACCCCGGACTTCTACCTCGATCAGGTCGCCCAGGTGGTGATGGACCGCTGGTCGGACGGACGGGTGGGGTTGATCGGCGACGCGGCGTTCAGCTCGTCGCCGATGTCCGGACAGGGCACCGGGCTGGCCCTGGTCGGCGCCTACCTGCTGGCGGGAGAACTCGCCGCCGCGGAGTGGGATCCCAAGGCCGGGTTCGACGCCTACGAGTCGCGGATGCGCTCGTTCGTCGAAGCCAACCAGGAGATCGGCCGGGTTCACGCGCAAGTCCTCAACCCGTCACGGTCGGACGCCGAGCCGGGCCCGGAGCCCGACATGGAGGCGCTCATGCCGCTGATCGAGCGCGCGCTCAACGGCGTCGACCTGCCCGACTACGCCGGCCTGCCGGACTCCGGGGCCCGGGAGACATAGGCGGGAGCCACCTACCCGAGATGCTCGGCTGATCACCCGGCCCGGCCGGGTGGTCAGCCGGACGCCTGGACGTCGAAGCGGCTGCACCGGCCGGTGCCGGCGACCTGAGAGGGGCCCTGTGGATCGGGCGCGTACTCCTCGGCGGTGAAGAACCTCCACCACGCGACGCACGCCTCGACGCGGTACCTGTGGTCCGGGGTCGATCGTTCCACGGTGATTTCGACGGGTTTGGCGCCGTCGTTGAGTTCGCCGTACGCGTGATCGCGTGTACTGGTGGCGATGACCTGGCCGGAGGCGTCTCGTACGGTCACCGTCGTCGAGTGCAGTTTGCCGGGGTAGGTCGCGATATCCGGCGTGACGGTGATGACGTCGGCGCCGCTGGACGGCGTGACCGAGCCGTGCGCCCGGAAGCGGTGGATATGGGCTTCCCGGCGGGTCACGCCGTTTTCCAGGATGTTGTCGATCACCTCCTCACCGGCTCCCTGGTTGCGCAGTCGCAACCGCCGCCAATCGATACCCGCCGATTCGAAGCCCGCCACGTCGCCCTGGGCCACCACACCGCTGCCGAGGTCAGGGAAGGCCGGATCGGCCACCCAGTGACGGATCTTGTTGCCGTTGGACTGGAAGAGGGCGTTGAAGGTGACTTGCCTGGTTCCCGGCCTGAGCGGACCGTCGATGGTCTCGGGTGGCCGGATGGAGAAGCGCTTGAGCACGCCGTAGGCGGAGTCACCGCGGCTCTCCACTGGCCCCGGAGCACCCGGACCGATGGTCAGATAGTCGGTGAACTGGCGGAACAAACCCGGGTTGTCCTGACGCTTCGTGGCATCGCAGTCGTGCGTGACCAGGTACATGAACGGCACGATGGCCGCCTTCACCTCGCGTATGTGCGTGAAGAAGCAAGTGTTCGCGGGCAGGTGTGGCGTGCGGGTGCAGGACTGGTCGAAGCGTTGCGACAGGATGCGATCCTGGTTCGGCTGCTCGACATACACCCGGCACGCCGGGTCGTCCTTGGTCCAGCGGTCACCCTCGTTGAAGCCGGGTCCGCACGCGACGCCGTACCCGATGCAGGTGTTGCCCTCGATGACCGAGTTCCACGGGTTGGTGCTGTGGAGCATTTCTTGGATCTTGGGTACCGGGGTCTCGAGCGAACCGGTGCGCTGGAAGGCGGTCCGGCGGGGCATCAGCACGATGGGCTCGACGGTCCCGGAGTCGTTGCCGCTACCGGGGCACCGGCCGCCGATCGGGATGAGCGCGGGATTCGGGTACGGGCAGTCGGTCTGCTGACCCCCGCCGGAGATCGTGTAGTCCGGCTGGCCGAACGCCCGTTCGTGCTGGCCACGGCCGTTGAACGCCTGCTGGAAGCGATGATTGCGGGGATTGAGCATGAGGTCGGCCAAGACGTCCGGCGGCCGGTAGCTCGTGGACGCGGCAATGACGCCCTCGCCGGCGAAGAGGTTGTCCGGAGTCAGATACGGCGCCAGGTCGCCCACCCATACCTGGGACATCGGCGAGATCGGGTCGCTGTTGAACAGGTTGGGTCCCTGGTTGCTCTGGCGGCGGCGGAAGGGCGGGTCGCGCAGCTCGCCCATGGCCTCGGTGGCGTTCTTGGCCATCAGGAAGTCCAGTGTGGCCCGGACCTTGGACCGCAGGCCCTGATCGCGGGCGAGGTCGTAGAGGTTGAGCAGAGCGACCATCTGATACCGGCTGTAGGCGCGGGAGTTGTACTCGAGAAAGTCCTCGTTGAGCACTCCGCGCAGGCGCGGGTCCAGGAACTCCCGGCGTTCGAAGACCTCGTGGAGCTTGGTGAACAGCCCGTTGGTGCGGTTGTCGTAGTCGAAGCTTTCCTGGTTGTATTCCTTGACCCAGCGGTTGCCGTTGCCGAGGACCTCACCCCGGGTGATGGGCGGGAGGTGTTCGTTGTGCAGGAATCGGGTGGTCCAGATGAGCAGCCGGTGGTTCTCGGTTTCCGGGACGTTCGCGCCGAGGATTTCGCAGACGACCTCGTCGATGCCGTTGGGTCCGCCCTGGAGCCAGAATTTCCTGCTGATCGTGTGTGCCAGGTCGGCGGCGTTCGGATAGTGGTCCCGGGCCCGCAGCCAGACCCGGAGGGCCAGCGCCATGGAAATGTCCGCGTCGCCGCCCTTTCCGCAATATTTCTCGTCCTCGGTCCCCGGAACGCCATACCAGAACGGTACGGCGAGCAAAGCGTCCAGGACGGTCTGCCAGCCAGGCTCCTTCACCTCACGGCGCTCGGCGAGCGGTTTCGCCCAGTCCGGCGCCAGTTCCGCCACGCAGTCGCGGGCGTTCTTCGGGCTGGTGACGAGGGCCACCGTGCCGCGTACGTTGAGCGCGGTGTGCAGTGCCGCGGTGCCCGCCTCGCTTTCCAGCATGCGCAACAGCTCGACGCGGGCCAGTTGCCGCGTCATGTAGTCCTCGCCGAAACCCGCGCCGATCGGCTTGCAGGCCATGTCCAAAAGGGACGGAACCTTGAGCCGTTCACGGGTCGCCCGCATCTCGACGATGTTCCGCGGCGTCGGAATCCAGGAGTAGTCCACATGGGTCGCGATATCGTCCGCGGATCGGCCGAGGGCGGATTCCGCCGTGTGGCCTGACGCTGTGTGGGCGGGCGCGGTGACCATGCCGGCACCGACGAGCAAACCGGTGAGCAGGGGCAAGAGCCTGGTAGACCACGTCATCGTCCGACTACAGCACGACGCTCGAGCGGCAGAAATGTCCGCTCGGGCGGACTATCGGGCTCCGTTCCCTACGGTCCCTCTCCGAAGACCATGCGGTTCCCGCGAGCGGTGTCCATGTACTCGCGGACCCGGTGGACGAGTCCATCCCGGAGTTCGAAGACGAAGCAGTAGTCGTTGGCGTAGTGGTTGCCGTTGGCCAACGTCGCCGTCATGGTCTCTTCCACGATCACGCGCTCGCCGTCGGCATGGAACCCGTGGAAGGTCACCTCGACGTCACTCACGAAGAAACGCGGAAAGTCTTCGGCGAGGAAACGCACGATCGCCTTCCTGCCCACCAAATGGGCCGGGCCCTCCAGTGCGACGGCGGTGGCGTTTGCCGGAGGCGCCTTCCACTCGGCGTCCTCGGTGAAGACCGCGGAGATCTGGCCGGGGTCATGGCTGGCGAAGGCTTTCCAAGCGTTCTGGACGATCTCGCGGCTCTGCTGTGACATGCCGCGACCCTAGGCGAGCAGGGGCGAGAGGGGCTGGCGGATTTCCGACGCCACCCGCCCGCGGTCAGCGCGCCATGCGGTAGGCGAAACTCAGGCCGACTCGCGCACGATCAGCTCGGTGTCGAACACCAGGCCGGCCGGAGTGGCGGGCCCGTTGATCATCGCGAGCAGCTCGCGCGCCATCCGGGCGCCCATCTCCTCGATCGGCTGGCGCACCGTGGTGAGTGGCGGCTCGGTGCGGCGGCCGAGCGGCAGATCGTCGAAGCCGATCACGGCGACGTCCTCGGGTACGCGCCGCCCGGCCCGGTGCAGCGCGCGGAGCGCACCCGCCGCCATCAGGTCGGAGGCGGCGAAGATGGCGTCCACGTCGGGCCTCCGCTCGAGCAACCGTGCCGTGGCGTGGTCGCCGGAGGCCAGCCCGAAGTCGCCGAACACCACCAGGCTGTCGTCGATGCCGGCCTTGCCCATGGCCTTCCGGTAGCCGAGCAACCGATCGATGCCCGCCACCATGTCCTGCGGACCCGCGATCGTCGCGATGGTGCGCCGCCCGGACGCGAACAGATGCCGGACGGCCTGTTCCGCGCCGCCCAGGTTGTCCGCGTCCACATAGGAGTAATGCCCGGAATCCTCGTCGCATACCGGGCGTCCGCCGAACACCACCGGGATACCGAGCCACGCGAGGTCGAGCGGGTACCGGCCGTGCATGCCGACCACCAGCGCGCCGTCGACATGCCCGTCGGCGAGATAGTGCACGATCGAAGCCGGGTAGTCCTCCACCGACGACATGGGTATCAGCACGAGCTGTGCACCCGACGTGGTCAGTTCCTTGGTCATGCCAGCCGCTATCCGCGCGACGTAGGGGTCCGCGAACACCTGGAGCATCTTCTCGCAGACCACCAGTGCGATCGATCCGGTCCGCGGCAGGTCTTTCAGGCTCGCCGCGCGACGGCGGGCGTAGCCGAGCGCGATCATCGCGGATTTGACCTGGTCGCGCGTCTCCGGCCGGACCTTGGCGAAACCGTTGAGCACGCGGGACGCTGTCGCCGTCGACACGCCGGCGACCCTGGCCACATCAGCCAGCGTGGGGCGAGTATCGGGCAGCTCGACTGAGGACACTTTCCACCTTCCCAAGACCACCCTGTCCGGCGGGCGGCGTTTGCCCGAAACCGGTCGGATGGCATCCTGTCGCCCAGCAAGATGCCGACCATTCTCTTTGCGCGGAAAAGGGGCATGCTTTTGTTCGCGCGGGGCTACGGCAATTCGGGAGCATTCACCGTGCCATTGAGGGGAATGAAGATCTTCATGCACAAGGACGTCGATACTCGGGGGCCCTGGTCGGTGGCGACTGGGCGGACGGGCGGACGTGCGTGGTCATGGGTGCTCCACTGCGTTGTGGGCCGGTCTTCGCGCGATGTCGCGTCCGCGATGTATGAGACTCATTCGCGGTATCGGACACCTTCGGCACGGGGGACGGGGTTGTCGGCGTCGATCGTCATCACATGACACCGTCTTGTTACACCGCAGTCAAGAGCCCGTAGACGCTGGATTCAAGATACTTTCCCCGGAAGCGGGCCGATATCGCGATTTTCATCCATTCAGACCACCGTGCCAACGCCGCGTGGATGAGTACTACTCATCCTGATCGCTGAACGGGCTGACGCACCGCGGCGCCCGACCCCGGGAACGGGGCGGGCGCCGCGGCTCAGCGCAGGACGGCTCAGCGTGAGCCGAACTGCCACCAGTTCAGGTTGAACAGGTATCCGCCTCCTCCGGTGAACCGGAGGTACAGATCGTGGGTGCCGGACGCGCCGTTCACCGGGCACGAGACCGTGGTCCAGTTCTGCCAGCCGCCGGTACCTCGCACGCCGCACTTGCCCACCAGCGTGCCGGTGGGGCTGTCGAGACGGAGTTCGACGTCACCGCCCCCGGTCGCCGACGCCACCCGGGTGGTGAAGGTGGCCGCGCCGGCGCCGAACGCGGCACCCTTGACCTTGATCCAGTCGCCGTTTTCGATATGCGACACGTTCATGCCGCCTTCGACGGCGACCTCGGTCTCGATACCGGAACCCCACGCGATGGTCTCGGCCTCTTGGCGGGTGTACGGATCCAAGGTGCCGGCCTGTGGGGCTCCCATGCCGGTCATCATGATCGTCGGGATCGTGCCGTCGGGCCGGTAGTCGAACTTCTCGACGGCGACCGAACGCGTGAAGCCGCCGCCGCCGGGCAATGCGCCGTTATGGTAAAAGAAGTACGAATTACCCTTGAAATCGATGATTCCGGGATGATTCGTGAAACTGCTGCCCTGCGTCGGCATGACCGTTCCGCGATAGGTCCATGGGCCGGTCGGGCCGGGTGCCGTCGAGTATCCGATGAACTCCGAGCAGCACTTGGCCGCGAAAACGTTGTAGTACAAACCGTTTCGCTTGTAGACCCAGGGGGCCTCCTCGAACAGGGTCGGCCGGTTCCCGCCGTTGGGCCGGGTGCCGAACCCCGCGGTGGTGAGCGGGATCTGGGCCGGGCTGCCGCTGAAGGAGATCATGTCGGGGTTCAGCTTGACGTACCACAGGTTAGGGTTGCCCCAGTAGAGATACGCTTGGCCGTTGTCGTCGATGAAGACGGTCGGGTCGATCTCGCCGTTCTCCGCCAGCGGGTGGCCGAGCGCGTCCCTGAACGGGCCGGTGGGACTGTCGGAGACCGCGACCCCGATGGCGTAGCGTCCGGTGGCCCTGCTGGTCACCGGGACGTACCAGTAGAACTTGCCGTTGCGCTCGATGGCCTGGCCCGCCCACGCGTCGGCGCTCGCCCACTTGAAGGTGCCCAGGTTCATCGGGGAACCGTGGTCGGTCCAGTTCACCATGTCCGCGGACGACCACACCCGCCATTCCTTCATGGTGAACCAGGTGGAGTTGTCCTCGTCGTGCCCGGTGTACAGGTAGACCCGGCCGTTGTGCACCAGCGGGGCGGGATCTGCCGTGTGGATGTGCTGGACGATCGGGTTGTCGGCCGCCGCCGTCGCCGGAAACAACGTGACGGCGCAGAGCGTCGTGACCAGCCAGGCGAGTCCGCGCCTGAACCGGGTCGGTGGAGACGATCGCATCGCTACCTCCGCGGTCAGCGCGTCGCGGCTGTCGGATGCGGGACGACCGAGCCACCGTTGAGCGCGTTCAACACGGTGTTGTACGCCGCCTTCTTGTTGCCGGCGCCGTCGAACAGCAGCGGGGTTTCCCGTGCGCGCCAGGAATCCGTGTCGCGGATGCCCCATACGGTGATGCCGCCGCAGCGCGCGACGCTGAGGCAGGCCTGCGTGACCCGGCGGTAGTTCTCGGCCTGCTGCGCGCCCGATCCGGCGATGTCGAGCTCGGTGATCTGGACGTCGACACCGAGTTCACCGAAGCGCTGGATGGTGGTCTGGTAGTCGCCGGGAATGCCGGTGCCGAAATGCGACTGGAGCCCGACGCAGTCGATCGGGACGCCGCGCGCCTTGAAGTCCTTCACCATCCGGTACACGCCTTGCGTCTTCGCGGCGGACCAGCTGTCGATGTTGTAGTCGTTGTAGCAGAGCTTGGCGCCGGGGTCGGCGGCACGCGCGGTGCGGAAGGCGACCTCGATCCAGTCGTTGCCGGTGCGCTGGAGGTTCGAGTCACGGCGGCCACCCGAGCCGCCGTCGGCGAACGCCTCGTTCACCACGTCCCAGGCGTAGAGCTGGCCCCGGTAGTGGGCGGCGACCTTGGTGATGTGGTTGACGAGTGCGGACCGCAGCGAGGGGCCCTCCATCCGCTGCATCCAGCCGGGTTGCTGGCCATGCCAGGCGAGGGTGTGTCCCCGTACGCGTTTGCCCTGGCTTCGTGCCTGGTTCAGAATCCGGTCACCGTTGCCGAAGGTGAACTGGTTCGGATTCGGCTCGGTGGCGTCCATCTTCATCTCGTTCTCGGCGGTGACCATGGAGAATTCCCGGTTGAGAATCCCGACATAGGTCCCGTCGCCGAGCCTGCCCGCGGCGACGGCGGTGCCGAAGTAGCGGCCACTCTGCGCGGCGGACGCGCCGAGCGTCGAGGCGGCGCCCGCCGGGGTGGCCGCCAGGAGCGCGGTCGTCGTGAACAAGGTGGCCACGAGTGCGGCTCGTGACACCGACTTCGTTGTCAGCTTCATATGGTGACACCTTCTGGAAGGGGGATGTCCGGGAACTCCGGGCTCGCGCGCTGGGAGTTTTTCGCAGTGTCGCATCGCGATGTTCACGCTCACAAGAGCGTTATGGGAATTGCGCCGACTGCGGTGCCCTGAATGGAGCATTTTCGGTGAAAGTTACATCGAAGCGCGACTGAAGTGGGAGAAGTTCAAAAGCGTTCTTTTGTTTCGAAACGTTGACTCCGGTGTCGCGTACTGGTTCCATAGCTCGAAAGCCCCTGCTGGAACGAAATCGTTCAACTGTCCTCAGTGGACAGAAGTGGTGAACCGGGGTGTCCGCGAAAGGCATTTCCCATTCGGCGAAGAGATCGCCGGGAGGCGAAAGGACCGTGATGGCACGTCATCGACTAGGGAAAGCGGTACTGGCGTTGGCCGCCGCCGTCGGTCTGCTGTTCGGCGGGCTCACCGCGAGCCCACGCCCGGATGCCGCCGCGCAGCAGGCTCCGCGCGGCGCGGCGATCACGAATCCGATCCTCTGGCAGGACTTCGCGGACGTCGACATCATCAGGGTCGGCGACGCCTACTACTACTCGGCCTCGACCATGCATTACTCGCCCGGTGCGCCGATCCTGCGGTCGTACGACCTGGTGAACTGGGAGTTCGCCGGACATTCCGTGCCACGGCTCGACTTCGGGGCCAAGTACGACCTGAACGGCGGACGCGGGTACGTCCGGGGGATCTGGGCGTCGTTCTTGAACCACCGCAAGAGCAACAACACCTTCTACTGGGGCGGATGCGTCGATTTCGCCAAGACCCACATCTACACGGCGACTTCCGTCGACGGGCAGTGGAACAAGCACACGACGATCGACAAGTGCTACTACGACGCGGGGATGCTGGTCGATGACGATGACACGATGTACGTCGCGTACGGCAACACCACCCTCAGCGTGGCCCAGCTGTCGAAGGACGGCAAAACCGAGGTGCGCTCGCAGCAGGTGTTCCAGACACCGTCGAACATCGGCACGCTCGAGGGTTCGCGGTTCTACAAGCGCAACGGCAGCTACTACATCTTCGTGACACGCCCCGCCAACGGCCAGTACATCCTGAAATCGACCTCGGGTCCGTTCGGGCCCTACACCGTGCAGCAGGTATTGCTGAACCTGCCGGGGCCGGTGGCCGGTGGCGGGGTGCCGCATCAGGGCGGCATGGTGCAGACGCAGAACGGCGACTGGTACTACATGGCGTTCGTCGACGCCTATCCCGGCGGCCGGATCCCGGTGCTCGCGCCGGTCACCTGGACCGCCGACGGCTGGCCACGGCTGCAGACCGTCGACAACCGCTGGGGTACGAACTATCCGGCGCCGAACCTGCCACCGCCGCCACGGCCGGTCAAGCCGATGCTCGGCACCGACACGTTCACCGGCACCGCGCTCGGGCCGGAGTGGGAGTGGAACCACAACCCGGACACCACCAAGTTCTCGGTCGGCAATGGTCTGCGCCTGCAGACAGCGTCCGTCACCGGCGATCTCTACGCCGCGAAGAACACCTTGACCCACCGGATACCGGGGCCGACGTCCACCGCGACGATCTCGCTCGAGCTGAGCGCGATGAGGGACGGTGACCGGACGGGACTGGCCATGCTGCGTGATTCGTCCGCCTGGATCGGGGTCAAACGGGACGGCGGCCGCAACCGGGTGGTGATGGTGAACAACCTCACCATGGACGGCAACTGGAACACCAAGACGACCGGGACGGAGGTCGCCGGAGCCGGCTTCACCGGCAGCCGGATCTGGTTGCGCGCCAACGCCGACATCCGGCCGGGTGCCGGGCGGCAGGCCCGGTTCTCCTACAGCGCCGACGGCGTCAACTTCACCTCGTTCGGGCCCGGCTTCACGCTCAACAGCGACTGGCCGTTCTTCATGGGTTACCGGTTCGCGGTGTTCAACCACGCCACCCAGTCGCTCGGGGGCGCCGTCACCCTGCAGCGCTTCGATCTGACCACACCGTAGCCGGGTTTCCGCCGAAGGAGATCACCATGTTCCGGATCAGGAGATCGCGCCGGTGGCGTGGCTCGGCGGTGGCCGCCGTCGTCGTGGCCCTGTGCGCGGGGAGCGTCATGAGCCCGGCCCCGTCGCCGGCGCTGGCCGCCACCTCGATCACGATCAACGGAGCGTCGGGTGGCCGCACGTTCGACGGCGTCGGGGCGGTCAGCGGCGGCGGTGGGAACAGCCGCCTGCTGGTCGACTATCCCGAGCCGCAACGCGGTCAGATCCTGGACTACCTGTTCAAACCCTCCTACGGCGCGGCTTTGCAGATCCTCAAGGTGGAGATCGGTGGCGACACCAACTCCACCAGCGGAGCCGAACCGAGCCACGCCCACTTCCGCGGCGATCTCGACTGCGACCGCGGCTACGAATGGTGGATCGCCGAGCAGGCGAAGGCCCGCAACCCCGGCATCAAGCTGGTCGGCCTGCCCTGGGGAGCGCCAGGCTGGATCGGCAACGGGACCTTCCTCTCCAAGGACATGATCGACTACCTGCTGACCTGGCTGGGCTGCGCGAAGAAACACAACCTGACCATCGACTACCTCACCGCGGCTCAGAACGAGCACCAGTGGAGTCCTCAGTGGACTGTCGACCTGCGCAACGGGTTGAACGCCAACGGCTACAGCGGTGTCAAGGTGATCGTGGGCGACTCGTGGCCCGGTGACTGGGGACCGGCTGGCCCGCTCGCGACGAACCCCGCCTACCGCGACACGACCGACGTGCTGAGCGCCCACTACACGTGCGGCTACCTCAGCGCCCAGACCTCCTGCCCGGTACCGGCGAACGCCGCGAACTCCGGCAAGGTGCTCTGGTCGAGCGAGAACGGCTCGCAGGACTACAACGACGGCGCCAAACCGCTGGCCCGCGGCATCAACCGGGTCTACATCGACGGGAAGATGACCGCCTACCTCAACTGGGACCTGATCGCCGCGACCACGCCGAACATTCCCTGGCCGACGGTCGGCCTGATCCTGGCCAACCAGCCGTGGTCCGGCAACTACTCGGTCGGCAAGGACACCTGGGCGCTGGCGCATACGGCGCAGTTCACCGCACCCGGCTGGAAGTACCTCGACACCTCCAGCGGCTATCTCGGCGGGAACCGGGCCAACGGCAGCTTCGTCTCGATGAAGTCGCCGAACAACACCGACTACAGCACCATCATCGAGACGATGGACGCCACCTCGGCCCAGACGCTGGACTTCACCGTCGCGGGCGGCCTGTCCACCGGTCCGGTGCGGGTGTGGTCGACCAACCTGAACTCCAACAACACCGCCGACCACTTCGTGCACAGCGCGGACCTCACCCCGTCGGGCGGCCGGTACTCGCTCACCGTCCAGCCGGGACACCTGTACACCCTCACGACCACGACCGGCCAGGGAAAGGGCACCGCCGTCAGCCCGCCACCCGGCTCGCTCGGCCTGCCCTACAGCGACGACTTCGACGGCTACGCGCTCGGCAAAGAGGCCAAGTACCTGATGGACATGGAAGGCGCGTTCGAGGTCGTCGACTGCGGTGCCGGCCGCACGGGCCGGTGCGTCCGCCAGGCCTCGCCGCAGAAGGCCATCCCCTGGAAGACCGAGACGGCTCCGTACGCGTTGCTGGGCAACGTGAACTGGAACAACTACACCGTTTCGGCCGACGTACTGCTGGAAAAACCGGGGCACGCCGAACTGATCGGCCGCGCCGGTGGGCAGAAGACGACCGACCAGGGCGCGCTGGCCGCCTACTACTTCAGAGCAGGTGACAACGGCGCGTGGTCGATCCTGCGGAACAACACCAACCGCCAGGTCACGACGTTGCGCAGCGGCACGACCACCGCGCTGGGCACCAACCGCTGGCATACCCTCGCGCTCGGCTTCTCCGGCGGCACCATCACCGCGAGCATCGACGGCACCGTCGTCGGCACGGTGAACGACACGACGTGGACGGCCGGTCAGGCTGGGCTCGGGACCAGTCAGGGCGAGACCGCGCAGTTCGACAACTTCAGTGTCGCCTCGGCCTCGGGCGGTCAGTCGTCGGCGTTGCGCAACACCGGCTCCGGCCGCTGCCTGGACGTCTTCGGCCAGTCGCAGGCGAACGGCACCCGCACGGTGGTGTGGGACTGCAACGGGGGAGCGAACCAGTGGTGGACGCTCACCGCCGGCAAGCAGTTGCAGGTGTACGGCACCAAATGTCTCGACACGGAAGGGGGCGGCACCGCCCCCGGCACCCGTGTGCAGATCTGGGACTGCGGCGGCGGGGACGGCCAGCAGTGGACCGTCAACGCGGACGGCACGATCACCGGGGTCCGCTCGAAACTGTGTCTCGACGCGGGCGGCACCGAGAACGGAACGCAGGTGGTACTCGCGGCCTGTACCGGCGCGAACCGACAGAAATGGACCCGGAGCTGACCGGGGATCGGCCGTGCTTACCGTCGGATTTCGAGGTGATGTATGAGACTGTCCCGGTTGATCAAGTCCTGCTCATTGGTAAAGCTCCTGCTGGCGCTGGTGATGCTGCTGCCACTCGTCGCGGGCACGGCGCTGCTGACGGCCCGTCCGGCCGTCGCCGCGGGGTTGACGAAGATCGGTGCCTTCGGCGCCAACCCCACCAACCTGAACATGTACCTGTACGCGCCGGCCACGATGGCCCCCCGGCCGGCGTTGCTGGTGCTGGTCCACTACTGCGGTGGTTCGGCGGGGGCGATCTTCAACGGTAACGGCCACGACTACGCGACCGCGGCCGACCGGTACGGCTTCGTCGTGGTCGTGCCGGAGGCCACCCGCGACGGGCACTGCTTCGACGTCTCCACGAAAGCGGGGCTCACCCGCAACGGCGGCAGTGACTCCACGGGCATCATGTCGATGGTGGCCTGGGCGCGGCAGCGCTATCCGGTCGACCCCGGCCGCATCGTGGTCAGCGGCTTCTCGTCCGGTGCCATGATGACGAACGTGCTGGCCGCCGAATACCCGGACGTGTTCTCCGCCGGAGCGGCGTTCTCCGGCGTGCCCGCCGGCTGCTTCGCGACGACCAACGGTTCGCTGTGGAACAGCCAGTGCGCCGGCGGGAACGTCATCAAGACCGCGCAGCAGTGGGGTGATCTGGCGCGTGCCATGTACCCCGGCTACACCGGCAGCTACCCGAGAATGCAGCTGTGGCACGGGAACCAGGACACCACCCTGGCGTATCCCAATTACGGCGAAGAGATCAAACAGTGGACGGCTCTTCGCGGGCTGAGCCAGACCCCGTCGTTCACCGACCATCCACAACAGACTTGGACACGGACCCGCTACGGCGACACCGGTACCCGTGCGACGGTCGAGGGAGTCAGCATCGCGGGCACCGGTCACACGTTGCCACAGGCCGGAATGCTCGCGTACGCGATCTCCTTCCTCGGCCTCGACGGCGCGGGTGGCGGTGAGACGACCGGCCCCGTGCGCGCGGTGGCCGCCGGCCGATGCCTGGACGTGCCGAACCTCTCACAGGCGAACGGCACGCAGGTGGCGTTGTGGGACTGCAATGGCGGGGCCAACCAGCAGTGGACGGTCACTTCCGGCAAACAACTGCGGGTGTACGGGACCAAATGCCTCGGCGCCGAGGCCGGAGGGACCATGCCCGGTACGAAAGCCGTCATCGGTGACTGCACCGGCGCGGATTCCCAGCAGTGGACGCTCGGCGCGGACGGAACGATCGTCAATGTCCACTCAGGACTGTGCGTGGCCGCCTCCGGCGGCGGGACGGCCAATGGCACCATAGTGATCCTCTGGGGCTGTGACGGCAGCACCCAGCAGCGCTGGAGCCGCGCCTGAGGTGGCCGCCGGCACGGTCAGCCGGGTCGCCTTTGCGGTGGATCACCAGGGCGGGTTCTATAATAGCCCTTCACCGCTCCACGAAGCTCCAGAGCCCGGGCAAGCAGAAACACCCCTTGGCCCTTCAACTCGAGTTTCGCGGTGTGCGGGGGCTCAAGCGAGTCGACCGCGCGGTCGTAGCGCCGGATGCTCGTGACTCGAAGATCGACCGACGCTTCCGCGTCATGTTCCATGGTCGCCAGCTCGAAAACATCCCCCACGGACACCGGCCCGCCCAGGCATCGGACAACGCATACGACCACCCCGCCCAGCTCTGGCTCGACATTCTCGACACTGACCCGAAGTTCACTCTCCATGGCAGCTACCCTCCTCATTGAGCGTTTTCCTCCACTTGCGCCGAGATCCACCGTTCGACCCGCTCGGCAGTGCGCAAGCGGCGAGCAGCGCCGCGATCGTCCATGCGGTCGGCCCGACGCCCCACCACGTGGAAAGAGCGCCCGCGGTGACCGCACCGATCGTCTGGGAGCCATAGAGCACGACGATGTACAGCGCCACTGCCCGCGACCGCAGGGAAAGGGCCACCGTCGCCTGCAGGAAGCCGTTGTTGACCGTGACCATCGACGCCTGCGCCGCGCCGAACACCAGGCCGGTCGCGAACAACGCCGTCACCGAGCCGAGCAAGGGGAGTGCGGCGAGCGCGAGCGCGGCGAACAGTGCGCATGCGGACCGCAGCATCTGCTCGGGGACGTAAGGGCGCAGGTTCGGGTAGGCCACGGCCGAGCAGACCGCGCCGATCCCGAACGCGGCCAACACGAACCCGAGGTCGGCGACGGAAAGGTGCCGGACTGTCAGGACGTACACGGGGACGAGCGCCGACATCGCTTGAGCCAGCGAGAAGAATGCCGCCGCGCGGACAAGCAGTTCGCGGTATCGCGGCGTGGTCCGGAGGAATGCCGTGGTTTCCCGCAGTGAATCCCGCCATGAGCCCGTGACGTTCGACGCCGCGATCGTCCGGGTCTTCCGGAAGCACAGTACGAAACCGGCGAAGGACAGCGCGTTGGCGAGGTAGACCGGGAATCCGCCGACCGCGCCGAAGGCGAACCCGCCCGCCGCCGGGCCGAGCGTCCGGGCGAGGTTGAACGACAGGCTGTTCAGCGCCGAGCCGTCCTTCACCAGATCCGCCGGTAGTACCGAGGAGACTTCCGCGTTCCACGCCGGGTAGGCGGCCGCCCAGCCCGCGTTGAGCGCGAAGGTCAACACGAGGATCACGATCGGAGTGAGGCCGCCGCACAACCCGAGCGCGGCGAAGAGGGCCGCCACGAGGGCACTGGTCACGTTGGCCCAGAACAGGACCGTGCCGCGGCCGATCCGGTCGGCCAGCACACCCGCCGGGAACGAAGGATCACGGCCGGGAGGGTGGCCGCCGCCAGGAGGAGCGCGTTGACCAGCGGCGACGGTGAAAGGAGCGCGAGCTGCGCGGCCGCCGCGGTGTTGTGCATCCACGTGCCGAAGTTGGACATCGCCGAGATGATCCACAGCTTCCGGTATGCGGGCACGGCCAGCGGCGGCAGCCCGCGCCAGGCGATACGGCTCTCGGACACCACGCCCCCAGTCGACTCGGTTCGGCCCGCCGAGCATCGCCGCTACGATCAAGATCGTCAATCTTGATTGAATCAATGTGAGATGCTGGCGACATGACCGATCGGACGTTCACCACGGCCCAGGCCGCCCGTCTGCTCGGGGTGAAGGCGAACACGGTGTACGCCTACGTGAGCCGCGGGCTGCTGAGCAGGACACGGGCCGCCGACGGGCGGACGAGCCGGTTCGACGCCGAGGAAGTCCGGCGCCTGGCGGCGAGGAACCGCCGGGGGACACCGGAATCCGCTCGGATCGAGACGTCGCTCACCGCCATCCGCGACGGCGCGCTGTACTACCGGGGTTGGAATGCCACGGAACTCGCGGGTACGAACACGTTCGAGGCCGTCGCGAATCTGCTGTGGACAGGCGTGCTGGACGAAGAAGCGGCATTCGTGGCGTCCGCGTCCGTGCGCGAACTCGCGTGCGCGGTGATCCGGCCTCTCGTGGGGCGAGCGCGACCGGTGGACCTGCTGCCGGTGATCGTCGGAGCGGCCGCCACGGCGGATCCGCTGCGCTACGACGTGGATCCGGCGATCGTGGTGGCCACCGGACGTGCCCTGCTCGCGGTGATGGTGGACGCCCTGCCCTCGTCCGGGAACGCCGGCCCGACCGACCCGCTCGGAGTGCGCCTGTGGTCGGCGCTGACCACGAAAGAGCCGGACGAGGACGGGATCCGTGCGCTCGGCGCCGCTCTGGTCCTGCTGGCCGACCACGATCTCGCGGCATCGACGATGGCTGTCCGCACGGCCGCGTCCACCCGGGCGCATCCCTATGCGGTGGTCGCCACCGGGCTGGGTGCCATGGATGGCCCGGCGCACGGCGCGGCCGCGGAAGCGGTGCGCCGCTTTCTGCGTTCGGCGGCCGACTTGGCCGATCCGATGGTCGCCGTCGCCGACCGCGTCCACGACACAGGGCGCGTGCCGGGGTTCGGGGAACCTCGCTATCCCGAGGGTGACCCGCGCGCGGCGAAGCTGCTCGAACTGGTCCACGTCCCAGGCCCGATCCGGTCCATAGTGGAGGACCTGATGGTCGCGCGGCCGGGCATGCGGCCGAACGTCGACCTCGCGCTCGCGGTGCTCGCCGAGGCCTACGACATGGTGCCGGGTGCGGGCGAGACGATCGGCGCGATCGGGCGGACCGCGGGGTGGCTGGCGCACGCGCTGGAGGAGTACCGCGAGCGACCGAACCGATTCCGCCCTCAGGGGTTCTACACGGGGAGCTGACGGCCGGTCTGTCTCCGGAGAATCAGGGCTTCGGGGAGGTGTCTTCGCGCCGGCCGTGCAGCAAGACCGGCAGCACCCGGTGTCCGTTGGAAATAAAGGACTCCAGATGCCGCAGTTCCGCGGGGGAGGTCGCGAGTGTCAGGTCCGGGAAGCGTTCGAACAGGGCAGGCAGCGCGATCGCCGCCTCCATCCGCGCCAGCGGGGCGCCGAGACAGTGGTGTACTCCGTGGCCGAACGCGACATGCGATTTGTCGCCGCGAGTGATGTCGAACGCGTCGGCGTCCTTCCCGTGCAGCGCCGGGTCCCGGCCTGCGGCGGCGTAGCCCGCCAGGATCGCCTCACCTTTCCGGATGACCACATCGGCGACGTGGATGTCGTCGACGGCGTAGCGCAGCGGCAGGTGCGCCACCGGTGCCTGCCAGCGCAGCGTCTCCTCGATCGCGTCCGGCCAGGACGCCCGGCCGGCGCGGAGCTCGGCGAGTTGCTCCGGATGGGTGAGCAGTGCGGTGATGGCCTGGTCGAGAAGGTTCACGGTGGTTTCGTGACCGGCCGAGATGAACAGGATCAGGGTGTCGATCAGTTCGGTCTCGTCCAGCCGGGCGCCGTCGTCCTGGGTCTGCGCGGCGATGAGCGCGGTGGTGAGGTCTTCGCCGGGGTTCGCGCGCTTGGCGGCGACGAGGTCGGTGAAGATCGAGTGGATGTCCTGGTACGCGGCCAGCATCGCCGCCTGGCTCGCCGAGGTCTGGAAGAAGACGTCGACGGACTCGCGCAGCCTGCCGCGGGCCGAGTCCGGAACGCCGAACAGCTGGCAGATCACCTCGATGGGCACCGGATAGGCGAAACTTTCCCGCAGGTCGACGGGTTTCCCCGCGGGTTCGGCCGCGAGCTTCTCCAGCAGGTCGGAGACGATCGCGGTGATCCAGGGCCGCAGCATCGCGATCCGGCGCGCGGTGAACGCCTGCGCGACCAGCGAGCGCAGCCGTCGGTGGTCGGCGCCGTAAGCGGTGAACATGTTCCGCACGGAAACCCATACCAGTAACGGCCAATCCGCGCTGATGTCGGCGAACGCCGGCCAATGTCGCCGGGCGTCCTTCGACACCCGCGGATCGTTGAGCAGACCGCGCAGCACTTCGTAGCTCGTCACCGACCAGGCCACGACACCGCCTGGCAGTTCCGCCTGGGTGAGCGGGCCGCGCTCGCGCAGCCGTTCGTTCTCTGCGTGGATGTCGTGGCCGTTCGGGTCCAGCACCAGCGGACGCGTCACCGGAGGTCATCCTTTCGGCGGGGATGGCAGTGATCCCAGCCTGTCAGCAAAGACCGCCGCCCGGATACCGGCCAACCGGTGACGAGCCGGGCACCGCGGTGGTCTGACGGCCCGTACCGATGGGAGCGGAGACAAAGTGCTCGGTCAGACCCGGTTCAGTTGCCACTGCTGGTTGGCCCCGCCATTGGCGGCCCACTGCACGACCTGCGCCCCGTCGCTCGTCGCCGCACCGCTGACGTCCGCCACTAATCCGCTGTCGTGGCCGACGATGGTGTAGTAGCCGTTGCCGGTGGGCCGCAGGTACCACATCTGGTTGGTGCCGCCGTTGGCCGTCCATTGCTGCAGTTGCAGCCCGGCCGTGCTGCTGTTGGCGTTGACGTCGAGCACCTTTCCGCTCGCGACGTACCGGAGGGTGTAGGAGCCGTCGGAGGTCGTGGCGATGGTCCAGGTGGCGGTGCCGCTCTGCTGGACCACCTTGGCACCGTCCGCGGTGGAGTTGCCCGCGACGGCGAGCGGCTTGCCGCTGTTGCGGTTGACGATGCGGTAGTTGCCCGGCGCGGGTCCGTCTCCGCCGCTTCCGGCGAGGTTGAAGTACTCCACCGCGTCGGTGAAGACGGGGCTACCGGACTTCGTGGTCGACAGTTGCAGGTACACGCGGTTGCCGGTGGCCGGGGTGGTGAAGGACACCGGCTGGGTGACCCGCGAGCCGAGCGGGACGGTCAGGGTCGTGCTTCCGGACGCGACGACCGCGCCGTCCGGCGCGTCGAGCCGCGCCGTCCAGGTGAAGCCCACCGAAGTGTCGGCGAAGTCGTCGTTGAAGACGGTGATGTTGCGGGTGACCGTGGCGTTCCGGGCGTAGGTGGGCACGGCCTGCGGCAGCGGGAAGGTGCCGTTCGCGTCCGAGACGCCGGAGGCCGACCAATAGGGGAGGTCGACCGCGGCCACCGGGTTGAACGCCGCCTGCACGCGCTGGATCTGCGGGTTGCTCCAGGGGTCCGGGAGATTGTCCGCGCCGTAGACAGGGCGACCGCCCTCCTCCGGGGTGAAGTCGCCGGTGCGCACTCCGGGCACGACGCTGGCCCAGGCGGACAGCAGCGTGTACGGACGCAGGTCGGTGGCGTTCTTGCCGCGCTTGGCCAGGGTCGCCGTGGCGAACCACTCGAAGCCCTGCTTGTTGTTGCATGCCGGCCAGATGTACTCGCCCTCGCCGTCGGGCCGCCCATTCACGGTTTTCAGGCCATCCCCGTACCTGCCGAAGCCGTCGACGTAGTGCGGGATCACCGCGAAGTTGGCGTACGTCATCCCGGGATACCCGTTGAGATTCCCGTCGACGCCCACCTCGGCGATGACCGGCCGGGTGCCATCGTTGCCGTTGATCGCCGCGTACAGGTCCTTCTCGAACTGTTCGGAATCCTGGCCGCTCTGGTTCGGCTCGTTGACCTGACTCCAGCGGATGACCGCGGGGTGGTTGCGGTCGCGCAGGACCAGCGCACGGGCGTGGCCGACCATGTTGTCGTGCCCGGCGATCCAGTCCTGCTTGCCGGAGGAGCCGCGAATCGCGGTCTCGCCGATGATCATCAGGCCCATCTCGTCGGCGACATCCAACATGTACGGGCTCGCGGGCTCCTGGTGGATGCGGACCACGTTGTAGTTGAGCCGCTGGTAGTTGTCGACCGCCTGCGGCCAGCCGCCGTTGCCGGGCGACGGGGGCAGGAAGCCGGGCAGGGTGTCATAAGCGTCGCCCTTGCCGCCGTTGTTGATCCGGTCGTAGTCGGCACCCTGGAGGTTGTCGCCGCGGAAGTTCACGCGCACGCCGTTGAGGTAGTAGTAGTCACCGTTCTGGGTGGCCTCCCGGAACCCGAACCGGTACGTGGCGTCGCTGGTGTGCCCGTCATCGGCGACGGCACGCACCGCCAGCCGGTGCAGCTGTGCCCGGTACCCCGACCGGTACGGCACGTTGGGCCACCAGTACGAGGTGCTGTCGAGGTTCCACGCGACCGGCCCGACGGTCACGGTCACGGTCGAGTGGGCCGCCACGGTGACCGTACGGCTGGGCAGTTCCGGGTAGCTGAAAGCCGTTCCGTTGTTGGACGACAGAGACCCGGTCAACGTCACCGACCGGGAACTACCCGACGTGTTACGCACCGACACGTCGTAGCTCAACGTCTTGTTCGCCACCGACGTACGCACGAATGTGTCGCTGACGTACACCGCCGGGTACGTCCGCAGGAACGCGGACCGGAAGATCCCCTGGGGGACCGCCTCGGACCAGTCGGCGGCGTCGGGCACCAGGTACCGGCCGTTGGATGCCTTCAACGCGCCGCGGCCCTTCACATTGACGCTGATCGTGTGGGTGCTACCGGGGGCCGCGTAGGCGGTGATGTCGAAATTCGACGGCGTGAACGCCGTGGTCTGCGTCGCCACCACCCGGCCGTCGACCGACAGCGTCGCCTGGTGATTGACCGCCCCGAACTCGATCCACGCCGACTGCGGCTGACCCGAGTCGGGCACGGTGATGGTGCGCGAGTACACCGCCTCGTTCACGTCGGTGAAGCCCTGCTTGTACCAGCCGCCGCCGGGCACGGTGATCGAGGTCGGCGCCCGCCCCGTCGGTGTGAAACTCCACGTCCCGGCCAGGTCGACCGAGGCGATCGCGGCGGCGCCGGCAGCTGCGGCCGCGGGTGCCGGCTGTGTTGCGACGGCCGGCTGTCCTGCGGCGGCGGGTTGTACCGTGTCGATGATCGCGAGGAGTGTGGCGACGGCCAGCGCCAAACGGGCGAAGCGCTGGGATAGCGTGCGAGGGCTGTTCTGACGCATCAAGAAACCCCTTTCGCGGGTGTCGCGTCTACGGGGATACACCTGCTGGGGACGCCATGGTGGAGAAATCCACTATGGACTCATCTGCCGGCTCCATGCCCGCGGAGCAGGACATCGGTCGGTAAGCAATCCTGTCGAACCGGTTCGAACGGACGATAAGCAGGGCCGACTCGTGGTGTCAAACATGTCTATGGCTTGTGGTGAAAGAAGAGCGCGATCCCGTGAAACTTTCAGGCCGCAACTGGGGTGCCCCGAGGTCCACAGCGGCTACCTGTCTGGGCTGGGTACGCCCGGTAGTCGTAGGCGAAATGCCGTAACGGGGTTCGAGAATTTGGTCCATCAATGGATGGTGCTCACTTCGAAGTATGATGCGCGAGAGTGAACCGTCTCGACAGCGGGACGAGTCGTGGCGGACGATCGGATGCGCGCGGCACCTGTGGGAAAAGCCCTTGTTGCGCTCAGTTCCCTGTTCCCGTCAATTGGCGAAAAGGAAACCCATGCATGACGATGATGAGCCGGTAGGCCGGGTGCTCGGCAGGCGGCAGGCGTTGATTCTGCTCGGCGCCGCCGGTGCGACACTCGCCGTCGCCGGCTCCGCCACGGCGAGCGCGACCCCCTCCACCGCAGGCGCGCCCGAGGTGTGCGCGCTGGATTGTGTGGTCAAGCCAGAGCAAATGGAGGGCCCGTACTTCGTCGACGAGCGGCTCAACCGCTCCGATATCCGCAGTGAGCCCGCCACCGGGCAACTGGTTCCCGGTACCGCGCTGGGCATCAATTTCACTGTTCAGCAAATCCGGCAGCAGCAGTGCACGCCACTGCCGGGAGCGATGATCGACCTCTGGCAGTGCGACGCGTTCGGGCTGTACTCCGACATTCCGTCTCAGGGAAGTTCCGGCCGCCGTTTCCTGCGCGGTTACCAGAACACCGACCAATCCGGGGCAGCCCGGTTCACCACCATTCTGCCGGGCTGGTATTCGGGACGCACGCTGCATATCCACGTCAAGATACGCACCGTCGGAACGAACGGCAGGCCGTACGAGTTCACCTCGCAGCTTTACTTCACGCCCGAGTTCGGCGCGGCCTATCTGCGGACCGAACCGTACCGGAGGAAAGGTCCGGCCGACACGACCAACAACCGGGACTCGATCTATCGCAACGGCGGCTCCCAAATGCTGCTGCGTCCGCTGCAGGCCGGGAACGGCTACACGGCGGACTTCGCAATCGGTCTCGACCTGTCGAACACCCAGGTCGGCAGGCCCGACTAGGCCGTGTCCACTCTCGGCCGCGGTGGACCGGACAGATCCGCCGCGGCCGAGCGAGCCTGCCTCCGGCATCGTGCGACCCAGGCTAGGCCATGCGAGTGACAGATGTTGGCTATCTGTCACATCGCGCGATGATCTTTGCTAGCGTCCGGGAACCGACTAGAGGGGACTGGGCGATGACAGGGGATCTCGGGCGACGGGCGGCCTTCGGGCTGGCCGCGACCGCCGGCGGCGCGTTACTGGCAGGCGGCACCGCGGCCGCGACGGAGTCCACTGTGGACTCCGCGGTGGACGCCAAGCATCAGGTGAGCCCGTCGTTCACCGTGGTGGACAAACGAGGACGGCAGCGGTTCCTGCTCGACAGTCGTAAGCCGCCGCTGATCATCGACGGCCAGACCTACCCGCCCGAGCGGCGCTCCGGACCGGAGAACGGCTCCTACCTGATCTTCAACGACGAGACCGGTGACGAAAAGGGCGGTCTGCTCGTCCATCCCAACGGCGGCCACATCGCCTTCGACTATCCGCACGCGGTGGACGGGATCAGTCTCAGCCTCGCCGCGAGGGACGGCGTGGGTGGCGCGGGCCTGACCATCAACGGCATTCCGGATCCCGATGCGGGGCCTGGCGTCCGTGCCACGCCGCGCGCGGCCTTCGGCTGCCACACCAACTTCGGCGCGCAGCTGGCGTTGTGCGATTCCCAAGGGCGGCCGCGAATCGTGCTCCAGGTCGACGAGAACGACCGGCCGACCATCAAGATCCTGGACGGGGACGGCAAAACGGTCAACGAACTGGCCTAGTGCTCCGGTGGTGGTTCGTCACCTTGGCCGACATTCGACTACGGCCCGAGTGGTGAGGTTCGTGGGCTGAAGGGCGGTTGCCTCAGTGCCGGACGCGGACGACGAGCTTGCCGGTGGCGCGGTCGTGCTCCATGTCGTCGTGGGCTTGCGACACTTGCTCGAGGCCGTCGTAGACGCGGTCCACGGGGAACGCCAGGTCACCGGCCGCGATCGCGTCGAGGATCTCCTGGAAGGCCTCTCGAGGCAGGTCGGTGGCGTCGCCGAAGTAGCCCGCCAGGCGCACACCCTTCGGCAGGTACTCGTTCGGGGAGAACTCCCGCACCGTCCACTGGTTGGACAGGCTGCCGCCGAAGCAACCCGTGCCGTGCACACGCACCGCGCGCAGAGTGTCGGGCAGGGTCGGCGTGCCGACGAGATCAAGGGCGGCGTCGACGCCCTCTGGGTACAGCTCGCGCACGGCCGGCGCGACCTCTCCTGCGTCGAGCAGGGGGTGGTGGACGCCGTGCTCCTTCAGCAGTGCGAGACGTTCGGGCCGCCGGGTGGTGGACAGCACCGTAGCGCCGCGCCATGCGGCGAGCGCGGCGGCGGCCAGGCCTACCGAGGAGGTTCCGCCGCGGATGAGGACGGTCTGACCGGGCTTGAGGTCCAGACCGACGGTGAGCGAGCCGTAGGCGGTCTGGACCATCTCCGGCAGGGCGCCCAGTATCTCCCATGGCAGATCGGTGTCGACGGGAATGACCTGCGACAGCGGCACCGAGGTGTACTCGGCATAGCCGCCGTCGTAGGTGCGCCCCATGTTCCCCATCATCGCCACGACCCGCTGGCCGAGAGCCAGCCCGCTGCCGTCGAAGGCCGCGTCGACGGTACCGGCGGCCTCGATACCCGGCACCCTGGGAAAGCTGACGCCCTCGCCCAGCCCCAGCCGGAGCTTCAGCTCCGAGCGGTTGACACCGAACGCCTCGACGCGGATGCGCACCCAGCCGTCCCGCTCGGGCGGGAGCGGGAGAGTGGTCAGCCGCAGGTTGTCCACGGGGCCGGGGGCGGAGAGCCGGACGGCGCGCATGGTGCTCGGCGAGGACATCATGAACTTGCCTCTTCCAGGGTAGGAACGTCCAACGGCCGTCTCAACCTGGGGTCACCGCGGGTTTATTCCCGGCTCGCCCCGGTTGCCTCGATGAGCATCGCGGTCTGCCGGGTGCCGACGATCGTGGCGAGAAGCAGCAGCTGGACGAGGCGACATCATCGGGCGGACAACCGGTCCAACGCCGACTTGCTCTCCTCGTCGGCGGCGCGGTAGATCACCACCAGCTGGTCCGGATCTTGAAGTGGCGTAAGCGTTTCGAAATGCACTGCGATCTCACCGGCTTCCGGGTGCCGCATCACCTTGCGGCCGCGGCCGTTGACCTTGACGTCTCGCTCGGCCCACAATCGCGCGAATTCCTCGTCACTGGTGATGCATTCGGCGATGAGGTCGGTCAACGCCTGGTCCTCCGGATATGCGGCCCATGCGGCGCGCAGGTGAACGACCCCCTCCCGCACGACCCGTTCGCGGTCGACGTAGAACTCACGCATCTCCGGATACAGCAGGCACAGCCAGATCGCATTGCGCCGCGATGGCGGCAAGGTGTCGAAATCCAGGAGTAGTCTCGCCATTTCGCCGTTCCACGCCAGGATGTCGTAGCGGTGGTTCATCAGCATGGCCGGCAGCGGCGACAGGTCGGCGATCAGCCGGGTCAGTGGCTGTGCCGCAGTGGTGGCGGGCTTGGCGGCGTTGCGGGGGCGCTGCTGGGCCAGGTCGAAGAAATAGGCGCGTTCGTCCGGGGTCAGGCGCAATGCCCGGGACAGTGCCTCCACCACGTCCGATGAGGGCCGCAGCCCTCGGGCCTGTTCCAGCCGCACTATGTAGTCGACGCTGATCCCGGCCAGTTCGGCGACCTCTTCGCGGCGCAATCCCGGGGTTCGCCGCGCCTGCCGACGCGTCGGCAGGCCGAAATCTTGCGGGTCGAGGCGTTCGCGCCGGGTCCGCAGGAACGCGGCCAGCTCCTGGGTCGTGTCCGCGGTGCGGGTCGTCATGCCCGGTTTAACAGTCAGGGTAGGACTGGTGTTCCCAGGAACTTCGTTCCCTTACCCCCGGCTCGCGGTGGTCGCAGGCTTGTTCTCGACAACGGATCACAAGCGCAGGAGGACACCATGTCGCTCACCCTGGACACCTACCGGCTGCTGGGCCGCTCCGGGCTGCGGGTCTCACCGCTGGCGTTGGGCACGGCGACCTTCGGGACCGAGTGGGGCTGGGGCGCAGAGCGGGACGAGGCGCGCAAGCTGTTCGATACCTACGTCGAGCGCGGCGGCAACTTCATCGACACCGCCGCCACCTACACCAATGGCAGTTCCGAGCGTCTCTTGGGCGAATTCACCCGCGACAACCGGGAGAGCCTGGTGCTGGCGACGAAGTACACGACGTTGCGCCGGCCCGGCGACCCGAACTCCGGGGGCGCGCACCGCAAGAGCCTGTTCGCGTCGGTGGAAGCCAGCCTGCGGCAGCTGAACACGGACTACCTCGATCTGCTCTTCCTGCACGTGTGGGACTTCACGACGCCGGTCGAGGAGATCCTGCGCGGCATGGACGATCTGGTCCGCCACGGCAAGGTCCTGTACGTGGCGATGTCCAACGTCCCGGCCTGGGAGATCTCGCGCATGCAGGCGATCGCCGACCTGCGTGGCTGGTCGCCGCTGGTCGCGCTGCAGATCGAATACAGCCTCATCAACCGGGCCGGAGAACGTGACCTGATCCCGATGGCACGGGCGATGGGGCTGGGAGTGACCCCGTACTCACCGCTGGGTGGCGGCGTCCTTTCCGGCAAGTACGACCGCGCCGACCTGACCGTGACGAGCACTGACTCCCGTGGAAGCAACCGCAAGAGCTTCAACGCCGCCTTGGGTATGGTCACCGAACGCACCATCGCCATCGCCGACGTCGTGCGGGAGATCGCCGCGGAAATGGGACACACGCCAGCCCAGATCGCACTGGCCTGGACCCTGCGGACGCCAGGTGTGACGGCACCCGTCATCGGCGCTCGCACCCCCGAGCAGCTGGAGGACAATCTGGGCGCCCTCGAGGTCGACTTCACCGGCGATCAGCTTGCCCGGCTCGACAAGGTCAGTGCGATCGACCTTGGCTACCCGCACGACCTGCTCGCAAGTGACCACAGCCGCGCGGTGACCGCAGGTGACCTGAAGATCGAAACCCACCGCTGACGACCCGGCCGAGCGCCAAGGCACGATGGCCCAAGCGGTGCCCGGCCGGTCCATGGAGTCAGTTGAAGATCACGTCCGAGCAGGAGTAGAAGGCCTCGCCGGAGTCGGGCCAGTGGCGTTGCCAGATCGAGTAGATCAGGTGCCTGCCGGTGCGTCCACCGGGCAGGTTCGCGTGGAGCTGGTACGCGTTGCCTGCGATCGGCGGGTTGTCCTGCTTGTAGAACGGGATGTCTTCCAGGTCGGACCACTTGAGCGGTTTCGCCGGGTCGTAACCCGGCTTGGTGACGTACAGCTCGAAGGTGCCCTCGTGCGCGGCGGTCAGCTGATACTGGAACGTGTACGGGCCGCTGGCCGGCAGTCTGGTCGCCGGCCAGTCGTCGCGGGCCAGGTCGAGGCCCTTGTACTTGTCCCGGCCGGCGCTGCACAGCTTGCCGTCCGGGATGATCTCGCGGCTTCGGCCGCCGGCATCGCCGATGTTGACCTCGTCCCAGTCGTAGATCGGCCAGCTGTCGCCCACCGCGATGGCGGCCTTGCACGCGGCGGACTGCGGATTCTCCGGATCCTCCTGGAAACATTGCATGATCCGGCTGATCGGGTCGCCCATCGAACCGTGCGCGAGGGCGGGGACGGCGGTGAACACCGAAACCGTGCCGAACGCGGCGGTCAGTATCGCGACTTTGACGGTGGAGCGGGAAAATTTCATCGCGGACTTCCTCCCATGAGAGGTCTAGACCAAATCACGGTAGGTGTCCCGGTGCGCCGGCGTGTAGGCCCGAAAGTCGGGCGAGGGCATGTTCGCCGCTGAGGGTCAACGCCAGGGTCCCGGCAAAGTCGAAATCTTGCAGGTCGGTCGACTATTCCTGCACTGTCGCGGGGCCGCACGCATCGGTGGTGGAGGTTGATCAAGGGTGAGCCGAGGTAGGCAGGCCTGATTCTGGACGCCGGAGAGGTTTCACTGTCCACAAGGGACACCATCGGACGATTAGATGTCCGATTGATGCCGCTATGCACGTTTCGACGCGGGGTCGTGAGTGATAACGAGGGTTATTTATAGAACGACCCGCATCACTCACGACCTCCTCGTGAAAGCGTGCAAGTCTCCCAAATCGGGCACGTTTGACTCGAGAAGTGTCCCTTATGGACGGTCAGAAGCCGGGTGAGGCCTTTTGTGTGAGCCCGCTCCCGCCGGGGCCACCATGACACGTTCGCCCTGTCCCGCTCTAGCGGCGGAGCCGACCAGCAGTTATGCGACTTTGCCGGGCCCTGGGGTCAACGCCAGGGTTCCGGCAAAGTCGCAGAGTTGCTGGTTGGCGCTGTTCTTGGTGGTCCGGATGTGGCATCGCTGATGCCTGCGGGGTCCGAGTGTGGAGGATTCGGGACGGTGAACGTCCCAAATCCTCCACACTCGAGGTACACCAGGTTTACGGGCATGCCCTTAAACCTCTGTTGATCAAACTTCGCAACCGGGTGCGGCCCCGTGTCCATGAAGGAATTGGGGCACTCAACGTCCCAATTCCTTCATAGACGTCGGCCTGCGCCATGATCAAGAGGTCCCCGACCTGCACGATCCCGATTTTGCCGGGACCCTGGGGTCAACGCCACGAGCGCTGACGTTCATGTTCTCGCGACTCAGAAGTCGGTGATTCCGGCGCTCAGAGCCAAGGCCGCGGCTTCACCGCGTGAGGAGACGTCCAGCTTCTTCAGGAGGCCGGTGACATGGAACTTCACCGTGCTTTCGCTGATGCCGAGCGCGTCGGCGATGGTCTTGTTGCGTTGCCCTTGAGCGACCAGGCGCAGCACTTCGAGCTCGCGGCGGTTGAGATTCGACGGCAGTGCCTCGTCGGTCCGGCCTGTCGACGGGCGGAAGGGGAGGCTGATCGTCACGTGGCTGCCCCAGCCGGGGACGGCGTCGATCTCGACGGCGGCGCCGAGGGTTTTCGCGCGCCCGTCGAGTTGCAGGCGCAGACCGGTGACGTCGAGGGCGCCCGATTCCTGATCGCGGACGTCGAGGTACAGCGCGGTGCTGTCGCTGGACCAGGCGATCCGGAGCCGGGTCAGGTCGGGCTGGCTGGTGAAGGTCAGCACAGCCGTGCAGGTCATCGCTCGGGCGGCGTGGGCTATTTCGCCCGGTATCGCCCGGCCGTTCTTCGGCGGGGCGACGAATTCGAGCTCCGCGTTGTGGTGACGCAGCATTTGCCGGATTTCCCGGCGCAGCCTGCCGAACGCGGTGTGGACGGGTTCTTCGGATTGAGCGAGGTCGGTCTTCTGGGCCGACCGAAGGGCCACGAGCGCGGCCGAGGCGGAGTCGGTCGCGGCGAGGCGGGCGCGGTGGTCGTCCAGGCGGGTGGACCGCAGTGTGGTCAGGATCGTGACGAGGGCGGTTTCGTGTGCCGCGGCCATTTCGGCGATCGTCCGGGCGCGTTCGCTGGAGGCCGCGCGGGATTCGGCCAGGTAGTCGGGGCTGGCCTGGGTCACCTGTTGGCGGATCGAGGTCGCGACGATGCCGAAGACTTCGGCCAGCGCGGCTGGGCGCGGGAATCGGGCTCGGCTCGAGCGGGGGACGAGTACGAGCAGGGTGCCGATCGGGTCCTGCACGGCCCAGACCGTCCGGGTTGTGCCACCGAGAGTCGCCGTCGTGGTCAGCTGATGGCCGGGTGGCACGCTCGCTTTGAGCGTTTCGAGTTCGGCGATGGTGATCTTGTCGGTGATCTCCCGGGTTCCGGTGACCTTGCGCGGCCGCCCGGTGCACTCCCGGGTGAAGATGACCAGGGCCTGGTGTGGTCGGCCGTCGGCGAGGAAGCGCGAGAACCGGTCGGCGATTTCACGCAGCGGGCCCTCGATGACTTCGCGCAGTGCGGTCAGGTCGGCGGAGTCGGGCATCGGGTGAGCCTAGCCGTCGCCTCACCTGGTCGAAAGGACAGGATCCACTGGACTGATGACCAGGTCGCTGTCGCGGCTTCCCGGCCTAGCCTCACGTGAAGCATGCGTTGATGCGCATGCCTTTGTTGTCGAGTGGTGGAGGAAGCAGGGCATGCCACAGCAGGTGCGCGGAGTGATCGCCCGGTCCCGGAACGCTCCGGTGGAGCTGGTGGACATCGTGATCCCGGATCCGGGTCCCGGTGAGGTCGTCGTGTCGATCGCGGCCTGCGGGGTCTGCCACACCGATCTGACCTATCGCGACGGCGGTATCAACGACGAGTTCCCGTTCCTGCTCGGCCACGAGGCCGCGGGGACGGTGGAAAGCGTCGGAGACGGTGTGGATTCGGTGCGGCCAGGCGATTTCGTCGTCCTCAACTGGCGTGCGGTGTGCGGGCGATGCCGGGCCTGTAAACGGGGTCGTCCGCAGTACTGCTTCGACACCTTCAACGCGACACAGAAGATGACGTTGACCGACGGCACCGAGCTGACTCCGGCCTTGGGCATCGGGGCGTTCGCGGACAAGACGCTCGTCCACGCCGGACAGTGCACGAAGGTCGACAGCGCTGCGGACCCTGCTGTCGCGGGCCTGCTCGGCTGTGGCGTGATGGCCGGCCTCGGCGCGGCGGTCAACACCGGCGCTGTCGGCCGCGGGGATTCGGTCGCGGTGATCGGCTGCGGGGGAGTGGGCGACGCCGCCATCGCCGGGGCCCGGCTGGCGGGTGCGGGCACGATCATCGCGGTCGACCGGGACGAGCGGAAACTGGTATGGGCGCGTGAGCTCGGCGCGACCCACACCGTCAACGCCTCGGACACCGATACGGTCGCCGCGATCCAGGAACTGACCGGCGGTTTCGGCGCGGACGTCGTCATCGACGCGGTTGGCCGCCCGGAGACGTGGAAGGCGGCCTTCTACGCGCGTGACCTGGCGGGCACGGTGGTCCTGGTCGGCGTTCCGACCCCGGACATGCGCCTGGAGATGCCGCTGATCGACTTCTTCTCCCGCGGTGGCGCGCTGAAGTCGTCCTGGTACGGGGATTGCCTGCCGGAGCGGGACTTCCCGATGCTGATCGACCTCTATCTGCAGGGCCGGTTGCCGTTGGAGCGGTTCGTGACCGAGCGGATCTCTTTGGACGATGTCGAGAAGGCCTTCCACGCCATGCACGCCGGTGAGGTTTTGCGTTCGGTGGTGATCCTGTGAGCGGGGAACCGCGGATCGAGCGCGTCGTCACCGCCGGGGTCTTCGAACTCGACGGCGGGAGCTGGGACGTCGACAACAACGTCTGGCTCGTCGGGAACGACGACGAGGTCGTGATCGTCGACGCCGCACACGACGAGAAGACCATCATCGAGGCCGTAGGCGGCCGTGACGTGGTCGCCATCGTCTGCACCCACGGGCACAACGACCACGTCACCGTCGCACCCCGGCTCAGCGAACACCTGCACGCCCCGGTCGCTCTGCATCCCGGTGACCAGGAGCTGTGGGAGATGACCCACCCCGGCCACCGGTTCCGGCATATCGAGGACAAGGAGCGGATCGCCGTCGCGGGCACGGAGCTCGAGGTCATCCACACCCCGGGCCACTCGCCAGGCTCGATCTGCCTGCACCTGCCCGAGGCCAAGGCGCTCTTTTCCGGCGACACGCTCTTTTCAGGCGGTCCCGGCGCGACGGGACGCTCGTTTTCCGACTTCCCGACGATCATTTCCTCGATCAGGCAACGGCTCTTCGCGTTGCCCGAGGACACCAAGGTCCACACCGGCCACGGCGACCCCACCACCATCGGCACCGAAGCTCCGCACCTGGCCGAATGGATCGCCCGCGGACACTGAGTTCTCCGGCTCCTGGACGAACTGCAGAAGACCGACGGAGTGGACGTCCGTTACGAAGAGAGGGGAGAAATCGAGGAAGTCACGGGGGAGGCACCGGAGGCCTTCGCGCTCATCGAAGAATGGCAAGGTGTGCGCCTCGCCCCCGAACTCCAGCGCGCGTTCCTGCGGTTCGACGGGGTCTCCGCCCACTGGACGCTCACGAAGGGAACATCGGGCCTCAGCGGTGAGTTCTCGTTGCGTCACCTTCCCGCGGCCCTCTTCGCCACCGGCGAGACACTCGTTCACGACGACCTGCCCGCCCTCTACGAGGAGTTCCGGGTGTTCGACGAGCAGCCGAGGACCGGAGGGGGCACCCTCGCCGCACCGCGGATCCCGTCCGTGGCGTCCGAGACCATCTCACCCGAGGTCTGGTACTACGACAGTTCCGATGGGGCCGTGCGGCTGGACGTCGACTATGCCCAGTACCTGGACGCGGACGTCGATCTGAGGGAGAGCGGCCTCAAGCGTGTCGCGGACGACCTGCGGACCATGGTGGACGTTTTCCCGGAACTCTTCCCCAGTCATGATTACTCCGACCTGCGCGACCGCCTGGAGAAACGCCTGTGACCGTACACATGCGGCGCCGCGTCGGTCCGCGGTAGCGGGGAACGCGTTCAGAGGACTAAACGCAGTTGTAAGTTCTCGTCTTCACTCGCAACGCCACCGAGGCTCTCAATCTCGTCGCCAACACCCTGGCGTGGGCAGAACCACCGCTCAGGGGCGCCGCCGACGATGAGATCGTCACCACCAGAATGGAGCACCACTCCCATCTGCTTCGGCGACGGTCCTGGCGAACACGGGGTCGGCGTCGAGCAGGTCGACGGCCATGCCCGGCCAGGTCGCGCCGTGCCCGGAGAAGGCGAACGCCACCTTGCCCCGCTCGGTCGCGCGCTGCGCGGTGCCCGGCTGGGACAACCGGCGCCGTGCTTGGTCCGCTGTGCCGACGAGGACCACGCGCCGGTAGGCGTGCCTGCCACGCCGACGCCAGGCCGTATAGGCGAGGTCGGGAAAATCCGCGCGGTCACGGAGCCGTTCGTCCATAAGGGGCAGTGCGTCGGCCAGTGCGGCCTCGGTGTGACCGGACACCACGAGCGACACCATCCTGGTGTCCTGCTGGGGAATCCGCGGCACGGTGGGTGGCGTGCCGAGCACGACGTGCACGTTCGTGCCGCCGAACCCGAAGGAGTTGACGCCGACCATGCTGCCTTCGCCTGCCGGTCGCGCTTGCGGCACAGGGGTCAGCGCCAGCCGGTCGAAGTCGATCTCGGGGTTGCGCGGGCTCGCGTTCGGTGTCGGCGGGATCATCCGGTGCCGCAACACCAGGATCGCCTTGCACAGGCCCGCCATGCCCGAGGCCGGTTCGAGGTGTCCGAGGTTGGCCTTCACCGACCCGATCGGCAACGGCTCGCCTGGCATTCGACCTTCGTGCACACGGAATACTGCGAAGTTTTGGTCGCGTTGTGGCCTGTATCAGCCGCGGACGCCGCGGCTGATACAGGCTCTTGTCGTGTCGGTCCGGCATTCAGCTCGAGTTCCCGGCGGGCTGGGCCGGTTCCGTCAGAGGTGCTGGCCGTAAGGCGGGTGCGATGCGGTGATCACGGGCGCCTGTGGGTCTCCTGGTCGCGAGTGATCCCGTTTTCGTCGTCGAAATGCAGCCAGACGCGGGCCGCGCCGCCTGGGACGTCCACCAGCACGCGCATGGTGTCGGTGGCGGTGGTGCTGCACACTGTCCTGTAGTTCGCATCTCGCAAGGTGCCGCTGTTGTCGTAGCCGAACGCCCAGAGCACGCGGCAGCCGTAGGCTTTGATCGAATAGTCGATGTCGACGGACCGCTGGTGCCAGCGGATGTGGCCAAGTGCGTAGCTCGCGCCGTAGGTGAGGGGACCGAATTTGGTGCTGGGATCCGCCGCGAGCGCGGGCGGTGCCGCGGAGACGACCGTGGCGATCGCCGCGGCGGCGACTGCCGCGGCGACCTTGGCACGGTGCCCCGTGTTCGGGCGGGTGCGGAGTTTGAGCATGACGGGTATTCCCTTTCTCAGAGGACGGTCGCGCGCCGATCGGCGCACATCTTCGGTGTGAAAGGAGGTCCGGACGCAGTGCCGGACGACCCCGGGGGATCACTGCCCCTGCCGTATGTCCCGCGCGGAGATCACGCAGGTTGAGCCAGGCCCGAATTTCGCGACTTGATGATCTTCGTGGTCCCAGGATTTTTGTCGTCTCATGGGCGAGCGGCCCGGCGACGGTGGCCGCGAGAGCGACCCCGGAGTGGGTCTTGGACACGTGAAGTTCCCTCTCGATTTGATCACCGGCCGGGGCGGGTGACCGAACGAGCACCACGCTACGGAGAGCCGTCCTCTCCTCGTCCTCACGCTGTCCTCCCCGCAGGTCAACGAGCTAAGATCGTGATTCTGGGGAAGGGAGCCGATGGACTTTCACGTGCTGGGGCCATTGGAGATCTGGACGGCGCAGGGGCGGTTGGCGCTGCCGGGCACCCGGCAACAACGAGTGCTGGCAACGCTGCTGTTGACTCCGGGCGTGGTCGTGCCGATGGCGCGGTTGATCGAGTCGACGTGGGACGACGAGCCACCGGCGACCGCGACCAAACAGGTGCAGAACTGCGTGTCGGCGTTGCGAGACCGGCTGGGCGACACCGAGCAGCGGCTGATCGTCACCGACGGCCCGGGCTACCGGCTCGTCGTCACCGACGAGCAACTCGACCTGCTGCGGTTCGCGAACCACGTCACCGAGGCGCGACGGCAGGCCGAGAAGGGCGCGCTGCGTGACGGAGTGCGCGAGATCCGGGCAGCGCTGAAGTTATGGCGCGGCCCGGCGCTCGACGGGCTCGGCACCGGTGTGCTGGCCGGGCGCGCGGCGCGGCTGGAAGAGCAGCGTCTGGATGCGTTCGAGTTGTGCGTGGACTGGCAGCTCGCCTTGGGAAAGCATCGCGAGGTCATCGACGAACTGGCCGAGGTCGTAGCCGAGAACCCGTTGCGAGAACGGCCGCACGCCCAGCTCATGCTCGCCCTCGACCGCGCCGGACGGCAGGCCGACGCGCTCAAGGTGTTCCGGCAGCTGCGCGTCGGACTGGCCGAGGAGCTGGGCATCGACCCCGGCCCGGATGTTCGTGAACTGCACGAACGTATCCTCCGCGGCGAGAACCGGCCGCAGCGCGCGAAACCGGCCTCTGCCGATGGTCTGGACCGCGCGGCCGAGGAGCTCGCGGCGGCGATCGCCCGGCAGTGGACGGCCGAGGCCGAAACGCGGTCGCTGCATCGACCGAAGCCGGTGCCGCTGCGCTGGTCCAGCACCGAACGTGACGTGGCGGCCGTGGCGTCGGCGGTACTCGGTGACCGTGCCGGTGACGGCCTGGAGCGGCTGGTGCTCAGCGGTGACCTGACCGACGTGGTGGCCAAGTTCCGGCAGGTCCCGTCACGGCAACTGGTGGTGCTGGGCGAGCCCGGCGCCGGCAAGTCTGTGCTGGCCATCCTTCTCACTCTCGGCTTACTCACAGACCCACCGCCGGGCGAGCCGGTGCCGGTGTTGCTGACGCTCGCGTCGTGGAATCCGCGTCACGAGCACTTGGATGCCTGGCTGGCCCGGCGGCTGGTCGAGGAGTATCCGGGGCTGGCCAACACCGCCGTTTACGGTCCGGACGCTGGGCTGCGCCTGGTGCTCGAAGGCCGGGTCATCCCGGTGCTGGACGGGCTCGACGAGACTCCGCCGGGTCTGCACACGGCCGCGATCGACGCCCTCGACCAAGCCGTCGGCGCGGGCCGGCCGCTGGTGGTGACCTGTCGCGGGACCGAGTACGAACTCGCGGTGCGGGCGGCGGGCTCGTTCCTGGCCAGGGCCGCCGTGGTGGAGATCGAGCCGGTGGAGATCGAGGACGCCGTGGAGTTCCTGACCGCGCGTCGACGGCCCGGCGAGACGCGGTGGCAGCCGTTGGTCGAACGGCTGAGACGGGAGCCGACCGGCGTACCGGCCCAGGCGCTGCGCACGCCGTTGATGGTCGACCTGGCCCGGAGCGTCTACGCCAACCCGGCCACCGACCCCAGCGAACTCTGTGACACCGCACGATTTCCGGATCGTGCGGCGATCGAACTGCACCTGCTCGATGCGTACCTGCCATCCGTGTACGCGCGCCGCCCATCCCCGCCCGCCCGCCTCGGCCTTCCGCGCGACTACGACCCGAAACACGTCGAGCGCTGGTTGTCCTTCCTCGCCCGGCGGCTCGACCGCGAACGCACCCGCGACCTCGCCTGGTGGCGGCTGGATCAGGCGGTGCCGCGTTTCGTCGTCGGCCTCTACCTCGGCCTGCCACCCGCGTTGCTGTTCGCACTCACCGGTTTGCTCGCCGCGGACCCCGTCACTGCGGCGATCTACGGGGCCTCCGGCGCCGCCGCCGGCATCGTCACGCACAGCATCGGCCGCCGGCCAGGCCCGCAGCGGGTCGAGGCGACTTTCACCGGAATCGCCTGCCGATTCGCGCGCCGGTTCGCGGTGGGCGCGGCGACCGGGGCCTGTCTCGGCTTCGGCTGGTCACTGCCGATCGGGGTGACCGTCCTCGTCGCGGTGGTGTTCGGTCTGGCCGTCGGCGTGCACGTCTGGCTCGGCACTCCGCTGGACGCCACCCGGGTGTCCAGCCCCGGCACCGTGTTGCGTCAGGACCGCGCCGCCGCCTTGTCGTTCACGTTGGCGTTCATCGTGTCGATGGGCCTGTTCTACAGCCTCGCGCTGCGCCTCACCCAGGATGAGCCGACCGTCCAGATCTTGGAGGGCAGCTTCGACGTGGTGCTGAGCGTGGCCGGCGGCATCGCCGCCGCCCTGCTCGGCCGGTACTTCGCGCCGAAGCCGGGCACCGTCGCGTACGGCGTCGCCGGGGCGCTGATCAGCGGCCAGGTGATCCATGAGATGGCCGGTGTGGCCCAAGCGATAGCGGCCGGCGGCCTGTTCGGTCTGGCCGTCGGGCTCAGCGTCTGCCTGTCCCGGGCCTGGGGTGCGTTCGGCTGCACACGGTTGTGGCTGGCCGCTCAAGGCCATATTCCATGGGGATTCATGACTTTCCTCGACGACGCGCACCGTCGCGGCGTGCTGCGGCAGGTAGGTGCGGTGTACCAGTTCCGGCACGCCCGGTTGCAGGAGCGACTCGTCGATCATGGGCCCGTGTAGATGACCGTCCGAGGTCGTCGAGGCGTACAACAAGAAGAACTAGCTGTGGAGCGTCGGAGGCGGAGCCCCGAGGCGCACGCCCACACCCCTTGACCAGGATGTGAGAGATACCGGGTTGCGAAGCCGCTTCGGGGATCCGCGAAGCGGAACCACCGAATCTCTTGATCGCGGTGACGAGTCGAATTCGTAGCCACCCCAACGAGTCTCACGCGGGCTGATCGGCAGCTATCGTGCGGTTGTGACAGGCACTGGAGAACGGCCTCTGCTTTTCCTCGACGTCGACGGGCCGCTCATCCCGTTCGGCGCCCCGCCTGAGCAGTACCCGACCTACCGGCTCGACGTCGACTCACCCGCAGCCACCTCGAACCCGCTCCTGGCCAGGGTCGATCCTGGTCACGGGTCCCGATTGGCCGCGTTGCCCTGCGAGCTGGTCTGGGCCACGACATGGACCTCCGACGCCAACGAGTGCCTCTCGCCGCGACTTGGCCTTCCACAATTGTCGGTGATGGACTGGCCGGAGCCAGCCGACCTTGATGAGCAGGACGAGCACGACGGACTGCACTGGAAGACCCGAGCCCTCGTCAGCTGGGCAATCGAACGCACCCGCCCTGCTGCACCGCGTCGACGCCCGGCAGGGCCTCACCGACGCCGACTACACCGCCCTCGGTGAGTGGCTACGCAGAACCTGAAGGATGCTGGGCCGGTCGGGCCCGCTGCGGAACGGGTCTTGACCGGTCCTGACCGGTTTGACGAGTCGAGGCGGCTTGCCGCAGGTCGCTCGGACGAGCGTGGTCGTCTCGTTGGGTGTCAGGTCATTCTTGTGCCGAGAACGGGCGTTTCATCGAAATTTAATGAGCCGCCGATAGCGTCACCGGAGATCGAAGTCTCGTCTGTTGCAGGGATTATGCGCTGATCCCGGCAGGAGGCTCGACCGAACGCACTAATTCGTTTCGGCTATTCGATCGAATGTCTTCGTCACACACGTCACCGCTCGATCCCGCGCGCGACAGGGAATGTCGCTCTTTGCCGGGCCTGATAGCCACATTCATTGATCCAGAGGGGGTCGGGGGCATGTCTGCCTTCGCGTGGGCTCGTCCGGTTCGTCAGCACCACAAGGCAGTGATGGTGGCGTTGATCTTGGCGTTGGTGGCGATGGTGCTCCCGGGCGCGGCTCCGCCCGCCTCGGTGCGCGGGGCAGGGCAGGCATCGGGTGCGGAGGGGGCGGTGGCCGCTCCGGAGCATCCGGAGGGGACCTCGTTCGATCCGAATCTGATCAAGGACATCAAAGCGGCCGATCCGGGTGCCGGGGTGAACCTGATCGCGCCACCGTCGGCGAACAACTCCGGCGACGCGCGGATGTCGTATCCGCTCGAGGTGCCCAAGGGGCGGGCGGGTCTGGACCCGAAGCTGGCGGTGGCGTACAGCTCCGGGGGAGCGAACGGCTGGCTGGGTGTCGGGTGGGACGTCACCATGCCGACGATCACGGTCGACACCCGTTGGGGAGTACCGCGGTATGACGCGGGGTTGGAGACCGAGACCTATCTGCTGAACGGTGAGCAGCTGACGCCGGTGGCCCATCGGGGTGCGTTGCAGGCGCGGACGGCGGAGAAGGTGTTCCACGCCCGGGCGGAGAGCCGGTTCGACCGGATCGTCCGCCACGGGGACGGACCGGCGAACTACTGGTGGGAGGTCACCGACAAGGCGGGCACCCGCATGGTGTTCGGCGGGGCACCCGATACGACGCTCGCCGACAAGGCGGGCAGCATCGCCACCTGGGCGGTCCGCGAGGTCCGTGACACCAACGACAATGTCATGCGTTACCGGTATGCGAGGGTGGACGACGGCGGTACCGAGAAGTCGACGGTGCCGGGCAGCAATTTGTATCCGCGGCGGATCACCTATACCGGCCACGGTGACGTCGAGGGCAAGTACTCGGTGACGTTCCTGCGTGACCGGGACCGGGGTGAGCCTCGCCGCGGTGATGTGCAGATCGATGCCCGGGGCGGGTTCAAGAAGGTGACCGCCGATCTGCTGCGCCGGGTCGAGGTCAAGCTGGACGACCAGCTGGTGCGCGCTTACGAGCTGAACTACCGGACCGGCGCGTTCGCGAAAACGCTGCTGGCGTCGGTGTCTCAATTCGGTGAGGACAACAAGCTGTTCAACACCCATTCGTTCGATTACTTCGACGATGTCCGGGACAAGGACGGCAACTACACCGGATTCGCGAAGGCGGCAGGTTGGTCGGTCCCGGATGACGACCTGGGCGTGAACATCCGTGAAGGTGAAGCGAGTGCGATCTCGGCGAGCACCTCCGTCGGGTTCGGTGCGCACTTGTTCGCCGGTTACAACGTGCAGGGGTGGCCGGTCAAGCAGGGGGGCGTCGGGCTGAAGGTCGGGTTCAACGCCGGCCAGTCCGATGGCCTGTCGGCGCTGGTGGACGTGAACGGTGACAACCTGCCGGACAAGGTTTTCCGCAAGAACAACGACGTGTATTACCGCCCCAATCTGAGCACTCCGGGGGGTGAGCCGAAGTTCGGTGACACACCGCTGAAGTTGCGTGACCTGCCGGGTATTTCGACCGAGCGGACGTTGTCGGGCACGATCGGTGTCGAGGCGTTCGTCCTCGCTGTCGCCGCGCAGCTGGACTTCGTGGGGACCACGACCACGTCGGATCGGTTCTTCAGCGACGTCAACGGTGACGGCATCACCGATCTGGTCAACAACGGCGGCGTGTTGTTCGGCTACCTGGACGCCAACGGGCAGCCCGCCTACAGCGCGGATTCCACCCGCACCCCGGTGCCGGTCGGGGGTGGCGCGGTGACCGGCGAGATCGTCGGTGACCAGACCGCGCAGTTCAATCAGCAGGTCGACAACTCGCCGCTGCTGGACTCGGTGCGCCGGTGGGTCGCGCCGTTCGACGGCACCGTGCGCGTCGACGGCCGGGTGCAACTGACCGTGGACCCGTCGCCCGCGCGCGCCGCGTACACCAAAGCCGACGGTGTGCGGGTCACCATCCAGGCCAAGGACGCCGAACTCTGGGCGCAGCGAATCGGCCCGGACGACCACACCGAGTTCACCCCGGCCAACGTGTCGGCGATCGCGGTGAAGAAGGGCGACGCGCTCTACTTCCGTACACAGTCCATTCTGGACGGAAAGTACGACACGGTGGCGTGGGATCCGACGATCAGCTACACCGACCTGGCGGCAGGCACGGACGTGAACGGACTGGCGAACACGGTGTTCCGCGCGTCGGCGGACTTCACGCTCGGCGGCCGTTCGTCGCAGGTGATGGTGCCGGTGACCGGCACGCTGCGGCTGACCGGCGACGTGGTCAAGAGCAAGGTGACCTCGGATGACGTGACCGTGGTGATCACGAAGGGCAACGGGGTGCACGCTCCGGCGGAGGTGCTCCGCAAGGTCCTGCCCGCCGGATCGACCGGGACCACCACGATCGACATGAGTCTCCCGGTCAGCCAGTTCGAGAAGATGTCATGGCACATCAAGACCGACTCCCCGATCGACGTTTCCGCGGTGTCGTGGGTGCCGAAGGCGCACTACACGGAGGCGCTGGGGGTGGAGTCCCTGGTCGACGACAAGGGGCAGCCGACGCTGGTGATCAGCCCGCCGTTCGACGTCGACATGTACCCCGCCGACACCCTCGCGGCGCCGCAGCAGACCTACAAGGTGACCAAGACCGGGAAGCTGCGGATCCGGCCGGGCGTGAAGCTCAACTTCGGCTTTCCCGGGCCGACCAAGATCGCGTTCACGGTCAAGAAACGCGGCGGGCAGCTACTGGGCAAGCGGGTCGTCGACATCGTCAACGGACAGTACGGCTCGCCCGGCCAGGATCTGGACGTGGTCGTCCCGGTCACCGAAGGCGACGAGCTGTATCTCGACCACTCCACAACGGATCCCAACCTGTTCGGTTTGGTCGCCGAACAGTCCGCGAAGGTCACCTACGACCTCACTTCCCCATGGCCGACGTTCAGCCCGGCGCCGAGCGCGATGCACGGCTCCGCTCAGCAGGGTGCTTTCCCGCAGCCCTACCGCGGCTGGGGTGTGATCGGCTACCAGGCCAACCGCGACCGCGCCACCCAACCGATCAAGCAGGCCGAACTCGCGATCGACCAAAGCTTCAAGGACGCCCTTCCCAAGGAACCCAAGGAAGCCGACATCCCCGGGTTCACCGCGAACCCCCGGATCGCCATGCCCCGGCTCGCGATCTTCGCCGCCAACCCCGCCAAAGGCGGCTGGGCCGCGCAAGACGAATCCTCCTGGTTCACCGGCACCATGGCGACCAGTTCCCGCCTCGGCGCGGACACCATCGACATCGTCACCGACGCCGACGTCGCAGGCGACCGCACGGTGATGCGCCGTGGGGTCACCGGCCAGGTGTCCGGCACCCTGTCCGCCGGTCCGTTCGGGGGCACCGTCGTCGGTGGCATCACCGCCGGGTCGGTGGACTACGTCGACCTCAACGGTGACCGGTTCCCGGATGTGGTCGGCGCCAAGGAGATCCAGTTCACGGACATGAACGGCGCGCTCGGCTCCCGACGGGGGACGCTCGGCGGCAACGTCCGCGAAACCGACAACTTGTCCGGCAACGTGTCGTACTCCGCGGGCAGCGAGGCCGCGACACTGGCCAGCGCTCTGGGCCTGGCCGCGCCCGAAGCCGGGAGCAGCAACAACACCGCCACTTCCGGCCCGGTCCAACCGGCACTCGGGATCGGTGGCAGTCTCGGCGGCGGTGAGTCCGACACCCGGGTCGATCTCGTCGACATCAACGGCGACGGTCTACCGGACAAGGTCTTCGCCAACGGCGACGTCCAACTCAACCTCGGCTACAGCTTCGCTGCCAAGGAACCCTGGCCGGCGGGCCCGATCAACGACGCCTCCACTCGCAACCTCGGCGTCAACCTCGGTTTCAACGTCGACAACTACGGCTTCGCCGGTGGTCTCTCCGCCGAACTCGGCACCTCGTTCACCAACGCGAGCATGGTCGACATCAACGGCGACGGCCTCACCGACCGCGTCTTCACCGACGGCGCCAACCCGATCAAGGTCGCCATCAACACCGGCACCGGCTTCACCGCGCACACTCCCTTCCGCGGCAGCTTCACCGACATCGCCGTCGACAAGAACGCCACCCTCGGCGCGGGCGTCTACTTCACGTTCCCTGTCCCCACCCCCATCGGCACGTTCGTGTTCAACCCCGGCGTCAACGCCTCCACCGGTATCGGCCGTGCCGAGATCGGCCTGCGCGACGTCAACGGTGACGGGCTGGCCGATCACGTGAAATCCACCCGGGACAACGAGTTGACGGTCGCGGCCAACCAGACCGGCCGTACCAATCTGCTCCGTACGGTGACGCGGCCGATGGGCGGACGGGTCGAGCTGGACTATGCCCGTACCGGCAACTCCCAGGCGATGCCCGAGTCCCGCTGGGTCCTGTCCCGTACCACCGTCTCCGACGGCCACCCCGGCGACGGCGCCGACACCCAGCTCAGCACCTACCGCTACGAACAGGGCAAATACGACCGGCTCGAACGCGAGTTCCGCGGCTTCGGCAAGGTCGTCACCGAACAGCGCGACCCCGGCGCGGCCGACGCGCTCTACCGCTCGACCACCGACGAGTACCGCACCGACAGCCCGTACACGACCGGTTTGGTCGCCCGCGCCCTCTCCGCCGACGGTGCGGGACGGCCCTTCACCGAATCCGTCAACACCTATCAGACACGCGACGTCGCGCCGGGCAGCGTGTTCGTTGGACTGTCCCGAGTGGACAAACACTTCTACGAAGGCGCCGAGGAGCCCGGAAAATCCACCTACACCGAAATGTCGTATGACGACTTCGGCAACCTGATCCGCTCGTTCGACGCCGCCGACGAGGGCACCGCCGACGACCTCGAGACCACCTACGGTTACACCGCGTCCGACCCGGCTTGCCGGGCGCGCAACCTGGTCGGTACCGCCAACCTGCTCAAGCAGCGCGGCACCACCGGCAGCGCGGTGTCGAGGCATAGCGAATCCACAGTGGACTGCGTGACCGGTGCGGTACGGCAGGTCCGTCAATACCTCACCGACACCACCTCGGCCGACACCGACCTGGAATACTTCCCTGACGGGAACCTGAAGTCGGTCACCGAACCGGCCAACCGGACCGGTCAGCGGTATCGGCTGGACTACGGCTACGACACCGTTGTCGGCGTCCACATCGAGTCTATTGTGGACAGCTTCGGACTGCGCTCCGGTGCGACGCACAACCTCAAGTACGGACAACCCGACCGCACCACCGACCAGAACGGCCGACAGGTGCTACGCGGCTACGACAGCGTGGGCCGATTGGACACCGTCACCGGGCCGTACGAGATCGGGTCGGGCAAGGTCACGATCGACTTCGACTATCACCCCGAAGCCACCGTCCCGTACGCCACCACCCGGCACCTCGACCGCGACGCCACCGGGGTCCGCGAAGACACCATCGACACCGTCACGTTCACCGACGGTCTGAAGCGAGTCCTGCAGACGAAAAAGGATGCCACGGTCGCGAACAATCCCGGTGACACTCCCGACCAGGTCATGACCGTCTCCGGCCGGACCAAGTTCGATTTCGTCGGCCGGGCGGTGGAGCAGTATCACCCCGTGACCGAGCCCAAGGATGACGGCAACACCACGTTCAATGCCGCCTTCGACACCGTGGCGCCAACCCGGACCTCGTTCGACGTGCTCGACCGGCCGGTCAAGACGATCGCACCGGACGACGTCACGACCGCCATGGCCTATGGATTCGGACCGGACCGCGCCGGTGTCACCCGGTTCGAAACCGTCGCGACCGACGGCAACGGCAAGCAGAAGCGCGGCTACGCCGACTTGCGGGAGAAGACCACCGCGGTCAAGGAGTTCAACCCGGCCGGTGGACAGCCGGTGATCTGGACCAGCTACGCCTACGACGCGCTCGGGCAGTTCACCACCGTCGTGGACGACAAGAACAACACCACCCGCTCCGAGTACGACGCCCTCGGTCGCCGCACGGTGCTCGACAGTCCCGACGCGGGGCACACCGAGACCCACTTCGACCTGGCGGGTAACCCGACGACGAAGATCATCGCGGGCGGTAAGCAGGTCGAGTACGACTACGACCACAGTCGTCTCACCGCGGTTCGTTATCCGGCCTTTCCGGCCAACAACGTCACGTACATTCATGGTGGGCCCGGTGCGCCGGACAATGCCGCCGGGCGGATCACCGAGATCCGCGACGCTGCCGGGACCCTCACCCGTGGTTACGGCCCGTTGGGCGAGACCACCCGGGAAACCCGCACCATCAAGATCGCCGGGCAGGCGGATCGCAGCTACACCACCGGGTGGCGCTTCGACGCGTTCAACCGTGTCCTGCAGATGACGTACCCGGACGGCGAGGTCCTCCGCTACGACTACGACACCGGTGGCCAGGTCACCCGCGCCACCGGGACCAAGAACGGAGCCGACTACCTCTACCTCGGTCGCCTGGACTACGACAAGTTCGGCCAGAAGGTGCTGCAGCAGGCCGGTAACGGGGTGCGCACGACCTACACCTACGACCAGGCCGACCGCAGGCTCGCCACCCTGAAATCGAAAACACCGGGCGGCGCCGAGTTCCAGAACCTCGGCTACGCCTACGACAATGTCGGCAACATCGCCGCCCTGACCAACACCACGGCACAGAACCCGACGATCGGTGGTCCGAGCAGCCAGACCTTCGGCTACGACGACCTCTATCAGCTCACGTCCGCCAGTGGCCAGTACACGAACAAGAGCAACCAGCAGGACAAATACACCTTGGCGCTGGGTTACGACTCCATCCACAACACCACCACCAAAACCCAGCACCACGAGATCACCGGCAACTCCACCCAAGCGGTGTCGCTGAACCGCGGCGGGCCGAGCACCGCGTCACCGGTCCAGGGCGGCGGAGGGAGCCCGGCGTCGCTGGGCCCGTTGTACACCGGGCCGATCGAGGCAGCCGGGAGCTACGACTACAAGTACGACTACGGCAGCGGAAAACCCCACGCGCCGAGCAAGGTCGGCCCGATCACCCAGACCTACGACGCAAGCGGCAACCTCACCGACACCGTGAACACCGCGGCGGGCGAGACCAAACGGCGGCAGTACGTGTGGGACGAGGAGAACAGGCTCGCCTGCAACCAAGACACCACCACGGCGACAGTCCCTCAAACCCCGGCGGGTTGTCAGGACGCCACCGTCGGCTACACCTACGACGTGGCCGGTGAGCGCGTCATCAAACGAGGTGACGGCTTGTCGCTCTACCCCAATCGTGGCTACAGCGAACGTAACGGCACCGGCTTCAAGCACATCTTCGTCGGCGACAGCCGCCTCACCACGAAGACCGTCGCTGCCGGCGACCTCGAAAACGACCAGTCCTACTTCCACGCTGACCACCTCGGCTCATCCGGTTACGTCACCGACAGGCAAGGCAACGTCGCCGAACACCTCGAATACATGCCGTTCGGAGAAACCTGGGTGGAGGAACAGGCCGGCCAAAGCGCTACGCCGTACAAGTTCACGGGCAAGGAACTCGACGAAGAGACCGGCCTCTACTATCACGGTGCCCGCTACTACAACCCGAGAACACAACTCTGGGCGAGCGCGGACCCTGCCCTATCCGACTTCATGTCCGGCTCCAAGGCCGCAGGTGGTATCACCAATCCCCGCAACCTTGCCACTCACACCTATGCCCACAACAACCCCGTCAAACTCACCGACCCCACCGGTAAAAGCCCTACCGAGCACACTCGAGGAGTGGGGCCGCTCGACGACGCCACCATGGCGAGGATCGAGAGCAACTTCCAGTTGCAGACAGGGCCTGCGCATACAACCTTCCTCAGGCAGGTAGTGACCGAAAAGGAAAAAACCTTTTTCAAGGCGAACCCCGGCAAATTGCTACTGATAGACCAAATCAGGAGCGAAACCCTCAGTACCACGCGTAAGCTTTTCGGCGGTGGTGGAGGAAGCGGGGAGGACGCGACAGAGGATGGGGACGTTGGCAACGCCTTTCAGCACATATACTTAAGCGCTTTGCTGACGGTGTACTTCGATGCGGAGACGGCGCAGGAGCTAACTGACGCCCATGAGGCGTTCGAGGGTAACGCTAATAAGCGTCAGACGATGGACCTGTACAACAACTGGCTAGGCCGGGAAATCGGCAAGGGATTCGACCTCATCATGTTCGAAAAAACTCTGGGCGAAGGCCCGCAGGCCTGCTGCGACTACACGCCGCTCATCGACGCAGTCAAGTATGCGGTCGACAGCGGCCTCGCAGTCATGATGATCAACCCGAAGGACGACAACAGTTGGCTCCAGTGGACGGGCGGAGTGAAGTACTCACCCGTTACACCGTTACCACGCGGCACCCCGACCGATTAGCCGATCCTGTATGCGGTCGTAAGGTATTAGAGCCCTGAGGCTGCCTGGAACTGATGTGATTCCACCCTGCGATGGCCTGAATCGACGGAACGAAGCAAGCCCGGGACAACGCGGCAGCTGTCCCGGGGTTGCTTCGCGTTCGGTCACATTCAGTACTGACTGGCATCGACAAGCCTCAACGCCATCGCGCACCCCAGGACGGCCTTGCCGGCAGCCACGTGATCGTTACCCGCGCTCCGTCCGGCACGACCTGCTCGACGTTCCCAGCCAGATCACCGCGATCGGCGGTACCGCAGGCCTGGCGCCAGTCGGGCGCTGTCTCGCCCTTACTGCGACGATGAAACGTGGTCGTACCTATACCCACGCGACTCTGGCGCAACGACGCACTGCGATCCGGGCTGAGCGTGCTCTCGAGCATTCCGTTGCTCTGCAAGCGCACCATACGGTCCTCGTCTTCCCGGCCGATCCCGACGGCGCCGGTTCAACCTCGACCCAGCTGATCTCGCCTCCGTCCACACTGCCGCTTCGGGATCGGCCGGCTCGGCGATCCTGTCGGGTCGTGCCGGGTCGGGATGCCGAGATCGGTGCGCTCGCTGACGTCGGCGGGGTGGCGATGTGAACCAGCGAGCCGTCGGCATTATGGTCCGAGCCCGGACTCGGACCGAGACCGGAGGCAGGTCTGACGGACCGGCGGCTGTCTCCACTGTGGGCTGTCTGGCGGTGTCGAGTTTGAGCTTGACGATCGTTCCCCGGGGTAACGCGTACCTCTACGACCGGACCCGTAACGCCAATTCCAAGCTGTACGGAGTCTCGTGGCGCGTCGCTCGGACGCTCGGGTTCCAGCGTCTGATCACCTACACGAAGGACGGTGAGAGCGGCGCGAGTCTGCGCGCGGCGGGGTTCCGTCCGACCGCGGTTTTGCAACCGCGGCCCGATTGGTCCACAGTGGCGCCGGGATCCGTGTCACCTCAGGTAAGTTCGAGGTCGAGAACCTTGTCGCGACACCGGTGCAGGCACTGAGCGCGCCGATGCGGCTGTATGAGAGCGGGCTCGGGCCCACAGGGTTCGTGCTCCGGCTGCTCGACGTCTACACCGGTTCACGCTGGGGCGAGTTGGTCGGTCGACACCTCGAGTTTGGCCGAAGCTGGGGGAGTGGTTCCCGCACCTGCACGCCACTTTCCGTGACGGGCACTTGGAGACCGCTCCGAGGGCCATCGCCATTTCATCGCATTGAACGACTGAAGCCCTGCTCCTCCGAAGAGGAGCAGGGCTTCAGTCCTGCGAAAAAAAGATGGTGCGCGATACTGGGATTGAACCAGTGACCTCTTCCGTGTCAGGGAAGCGCTCTCCCGCTGAGCTAATCGCGCGAGGTGGAGACGGGATTCGAACCCGTGTACACGGCTTTGCAGGCCGTTGCCTCGCCTCTCGGCCACTCCACCGTGTCAGGCCCGAGAGGGCCTTCCGAGCGGATGACGGGATTCGAACCCGCGACCCTCACCTTGGCAAGGTGATGCGCTACCAGCTGCGCTACATCCGCACATCCTCACATCCTCGGTCGGGCTGGGAGGTCAGATCCTCGCGGTTCTGCTCCTCACCCCGTCGCCGTGGTGTGTGTAAACACTATCCGACCCCGAAAACGGCCCTGCAACCGGGGTGGCACTTGCTGTTCGCAAGCCCGTCATCAGGCCATATCGTTGGGGATGAGGTGAGTGAGGGCGTCGTCGACGTCGACCCACAGGTGCTCGTTGCCGGGCAGTACGACGTCGTAGGTCCGGTCGAGGAAGTCGGCCAGCTCCTGAGCGGACGCCTCGAACATGGCGTGCCCGGACGGCGAGTTCAGTTCGATGAGGACGGACTCGGGGTCTTCGACGGAGGGGCGGATGCGTACGTCGCCGTCGCCCGCGTCGGCCAGGAGGCCGTCCGCGAGGAGATCCCGCGCGTAGACCCACTCGACCCAACCGGCCCGGCCGGTGCGGAAGGCGGCGACTACCGCATAGGGGTCGCGTGTGTCGTATCGCAGCTCCACCTTCACCGGGACCGCGGGGGTCCGCGGCGCCAGGAGGTCGAACACCGCCGTCGAGCGGAGCGTCACGTGATCGTTGCGCATCGTCCTACCCTTCGTCTCCTTCCCGGCTCGGTCGAACCGAGTGGCGATGATGTGACGCATCGGCCGACTGATCGGAACGCGGTTTTGCCGCAGATCACCCGGACGGGGTCATCGGACCCCGGGTCCATGCTCCGTCACCCCATCATCACCCGCGCGACGCGCAGCCCTACATGCGCCCTGCAGGCAGTCCACATGTACATACTGCGCGGTTTAGTCGTCACGCGATAGCACCGTCGCACGAATGTCGAAACGCGTCGCGGGCGACCCCCTGTCCCTACAACCCCGGCTAGCTCGCGGTTGTTCGCTCCGTATTTGCTGGTGAGCGGAGTGTGGTCGGGGCGAACCACCCGTTTGCAGGCCCCCTAAAGTTGTGGGGTAGAGTCTGCCGGACACCGCGAGCGGGCGATTAGCTCAGCGGGAGAGCGCTTCGTTCACACCGAAGAGGTCACTGGTTCGATCCCAGTATCGCCCACCGGATGAAGGCCCTGGACCACTCGGTCCGGGGCCTTGTTCATTCTCGGACAGTGTCGGCGCAGAGCCGTCCGGACGCATTCGATCCCCAGGTCGGACGCGGGTTATCCGGGGACGGTACTTCTGCCGTGGCGGGGCGGTCCGGTAGCACGGACGGATTCACCTGGCGCGGCGGCGATGGCCGAAGACCGTCGCGTTCGAAGATCGGCCGCGGGTCCGGTCCGGCCGGTGTGGACATTTGACATGAGGCTTGCGTTGCGCGGTGAATGGGTGACATGAGTTCGTCGCCGAGACGATATTGTGATCCTCGGCACTGTGGACCCCTCCGACAGGTTCAGACCACCGTGGAAGTGATGCGGGGCACGGAGGAGCGACTCACCCGCACGGCTCCAGTGCCGTCGTCCCCGTGATGTTGACGTGATGTGACGAAACCCCACTCCGGTGACCGATTGACAAGGTAGGTCGTCATCCCGTGGGTACGCCGTGGGGGCGGCGATCCTCGGCGGCCGCGAGATCCACAGTGGACCGGTCGATGATCGATTCCCTCGAACCGTCCACTATGGAGTTTTCCGGGCTGTTCGGCCGTTCGGGCGCGCGGTGCTCCAAGTGGTCGCGTGAGCCGGGAATTCGTGACTACTTTGCGTAGTTGTTCGGCGGATACGGTCTATTACGCATTGTCATCACCTTGTTATCATCACGGCATTCATTTGCCGGAAGCCCGCACAGGATGTGGCTGGAAATCCTTGTAACGATGGCCGGAGAGTGGCCGATACCTTGGCGTGTGTCGCCCCATCGGCCGCTGAAGGATCTTGAGAATCGATCACTCTTCGAAATCGCTCTCATTGACTCAGCGTGTTGATCCGGCGTTCGGGAATTCCCACTCCGGGAGGTCTGATGGAAGAGTCGGTGCGGTCGTCGTCCACCGTCAACGGGACGCCGCAGCACATCGACCTCCAGTCGATCCCGCTTCCCCCGCAACGGGGTGCGGGCAGTGCCGCCGAGGTCGACAACACTTCGGCGCGGCCGCCGTACGCGGCCTGGGAATCGCGCTATCGCGCGTGGGTCATCGGTAGTGACGTTTTCACCGCCTTCGTGCTCATCGTGATGAGCGCCTTCTTGATCGATCGCTCCGATCCGCACGACATGCACGCGCTCGGTACCGCCGCCGCCTTCCTGTTCGGACTGTCGGTTTGCCGTGCCTGGAGTCCGCGTGTGCTCGGCGAAGGCGCGGAGGAGTACCGGACGCTGGGACGCGGCCTGATGACCACCGCGGTGCTCGTCGCGCTGGGCGGCCTGCTCTTCGGCGCGCTCGCCGTTCAGCCTTGGGTCTTCATCGTCGTCCCGATGATCTCGGTCGTCATGTTCCTGCAGCGGTACGCGCTGAGACAGGTGCTGCACCGGCGCAGACGGCTCGGTGAATGCCTGCTGCCGGTGCTCGCGGCCGGAAGTCCCGACACGGTCGCCGACCTCATCGCCCGCACCAAGGCCGATCCTCATGTCGGCTGGCGGGTCGAAGCCGTCTGCACCTACTCCGGTGGCGGCGCGGAGCGGGGAAGCGGCGAGGTGGAGGGGGTCCCGGTCGTCGGGAAGCTCGACGAACTGGCGGGTCACGTCCGCCGCGGCGGCTACCGCGTGGTCGCCGTGACCGCGGATCAGCACTGGAACCCCAAACGCCTGCAGCGGCTCGCCTGGGACCTCGAAGGGACTTCCGCCGAGATGGTGGTCGCCCCGATGCTGATGGAGGTGGCGGGCCCCCGGCTGAACGTCTCCGGTGTGCTCGGCATGCCGCTCCTGCGGGTCAGCGCGCCGAGTTTCACCGGCGGGCGCCGTCTGGTCAAGGAAGTGCTCGACAGGTTCGGCTCGACCCTGCTGCTCACCCTCGTTTCCCCGCTGCTGCTGGCGATCGCGGTCGCGATCAAGCTCGACGACCGCGGCCCGGTCATCTACCGCCAGCGCCGCGTCGGCCGCGACGGCCACACCTTCACCATGCTGAAGTTCCGCACGATGGTCACCGACGCCGACAAGCTCAAGCAGGGCCTCCAGGCGGACAACGAAGGCGCGGGGCCGTTGTTCAAGATGCGCAAGGACCCGCGGGTGACGCGAGTCGGCAGCCTGCTCCGGCGGTATTCGCTCGACGAACTGCCGCAGCTGTTCAACGTCGTGAGCGGGCGCATGTCCCTCGTCGGCCCCCGTCCGCCGTTGCCGGAGGAGACCGTGAAGTACGCCCCCGACGCGCGGCGGCGTCTGCTGGTGAAGCCGGGGCTGACCGGGCTCTGGCAGGTCAGCGGCCGCAGCGACCTCAGCTGGGCCGAGAGCATCCGTCTCGACCTGCGTTACGTCGAAGACTGGTCACTCGCCCTCGACCTGGTGATCCTGTGGAAGACCTTCCGCGCCGTCGTGCAGGGGAGGGGCGCCTACTGACGCCTTCCTGTGACTGGACCCACACGCAGCGATAGTTGAACGAGAAATAGTTCAGCGCTCAACTAGGTTGGGAGGGGTACAGGAAGCGTACGGAAGGAAGATCCACCCATGACCACCAGCGTTGAGTCGACCGAAGCCCTGAGCCTCCCGCAGGACGTCCAGGACCTGCTGTTCCGCGAAGCCCGCACCGCGAACAGCTTCAGCGACGAGCCGGTGACCGACGAGCAGATCCGCGCGATCTACGAGCTGGTCAAGTGGGCCCCGACGTCGATGAACAACCAGCCGCTGCGCGCGCTGGTCATCCGCACCGAAGAGGGCAAGAAGCGCCTCACGCCGCTGATGGCCGAGGGCAACCGCGCCAAGACCGAGACCGCGCCGGTGACCGTCGTGCTGGCCGCCGACACCGAGTTCCACGAGCACCTCCCGCGGACGTTCCCGCACTTCCCCGGTGCCAAGGACCTGTTCGCCGAAGAGGCGGCCCGCGTCGAGACCGCCAAGCTGAACGCACTGCTGCAGGTCGGCTACTTCATCATCGGCGTCCGCGCCGCCGGGCTGGCCGCCGGCCCGATGACCGGCTTCGACGCCGAGGGCATCGACAAGGAGTTCTTCGCGGACAAGCCGTGGAAGTCCCTCGTCGTGATCAACGTCGGCAAGCCGGGCGACAACCCGTGGTACGACCGCCTGCCGCGACTGGACTTCGACGAGGTCGTCGAGACCATCTGACGCCTTACCGCGATACGCGAAGGCCTTCTTCCGATGGGAAGGAGGCCTTCGTTGTGCTTGGGGGTAATGCGCGTGAGCCGCGTGGCGGGTGACGACTAACATCACACGAAACATCCGCTTTCATCGCGAGGAGCCCATCGTGTCCCAGCCGTCGTCAGTAGCAGCCGCAACCGCCCCGCGCGTGGTGGTACCGGCGGGCACTACGGCGGGCACCGCGGTCCGCGAAGCCGGGCTGCCGACCAAGGGGCCGGACACGATCGTCGTCGTGCGCGACGCCGAGGGCAACCTCCGCGATCTCGCCTGGGCCCCGGAGTCCGAGGTCGAGGTCGAGGCCGTCGCCGCGAACACCGAGGACGGCCGCAGCGTGATCCGCCACTCGGCCGCCCACGTGCTCGCGCAGGCCGTGCAGCAGCAGTTCCCGCAGGCCAAGCTCGGCATCGGCCCGCCGGTCAAGGACGGCTTCTACTACGACTTCGCCGTCGACACCCCGTTCACCCCGGAAGACCTGCAGGCGCTGGAAAAGCGCATGAAGCAGATCGTGAAGGGCGCGCAGCAGTTCTCCCGCCGCGTCTTCGACTCGGTCGACGAGGCCAAGAAGGAACTGGCCGACGAGCCGTTCAAACTCGAACTCGTCGACCTCAAGTCCGATGTGGACACCTCCGAGGTGATGGAGGTCGGCGGTGGCGAGCTGACCATCTACGACAACCTCGACCCGCGCACCAAGGAGCGCGTGTGGAGCGACCTCTGCCGCGGCCCGCACGTGCCGACCACCAAGTTCATCCCGGCGTTCAAGCTGACCCGCGTCGCGGCCGCGTACTGGCGTGGCGACGACAAGAACCCGCAGCTGCAGCGGATCTACGGCACCGCTTGGGAATCCGCCGAAGCGCAGGACGTCTACCTGGAGCGGCTGGCCGAAGCGGAACGCCGCGACCACCGCAAGCTCGGTGTCGAGCTCGACCTGTTCTCGTTCCCGGACGAGATCGGCTCGGGGCTGCCCGTGTTCCACCCCAAGGGCGGGATCATCCGGCAGGAGATGGAGAACTACTCCCGTCAGCGGCACGTCGAGGCGGGCTACGACTTCGTCTACTCGCCGCACATCACCAAGGGCGCGCTGTTCGAGACCTCCGGTCACCTCGACTGGTACCGCGACGGCATGTACCCGGCGATGCACCTCGACGCCGAGCACAACGAGGACGGTTCGGTCCGCAAACCCGGCCAGGACTACTACCTCAAGCCGATGAACTGCCCGTTCCACGACCTGATCTTCCGCTCGCGCGGGCGTTCCTACCGGGAACTGCCGCTGCGGATGTTCGAGTTCGGTTCCGTGTACCGCTACGAGAAGTCCGGCGTGATCCACGGACTCACCCGTGTCCGGGGCATGACGCAGGACGACGCGCACATCTTCTGCACCCTGGAGCAGGTCCCCGGTGAGCTGAAGTCCCTTTTGGACTTCGTGCTGAACCTGTTGCGCGACTACGGTCTCGACGACTTCTACCTCGAACTGTCCACTCGGAACGAAGAGAAGTACATCGGCTCCGAAGAAGTGTGGGCCGAGGCCACCGAGGTGCTGCGGACCGCGGCCGTCGAGTCCGGACTCGAACTGGTGCCGGACCCGGGTGGCGCGGCGTTCTACGGGCCGAAGATCTCCGTCCAGGCGAAGGACGCGCTGGGCCGCACCTGGCAGATGTCGACCATCCAGCTGGACTTCATGCTGCCCGAGAAGTTCGAGCTCGAGTACACCTCGGCCGACGGCAGCCGCCAGCGCCCGGTGATGATCCACCGCGCGCTGTTCGGTTCGATCGAGCGGTTCTTCGGCGTGCTGACCGAGCACTACGCCGGCGCGTTCCCGGCGTGGCTGTCGCCGGTCCAGGTGGTCGGCATCCCGATCACCGAAGACCAGGTCGAGCATCTGCGCGGGGTCGAGAAGGCGCTGCGGGCCAAGGGGGTCCGGATCAACGTCGACGCGAGCGACGACCGGATGCAGAAGAAGATCCGCACCCACACCACGCAGAAGGTGCCCTTCATGCTCTTGGCGGGCGCGAAGGACGTCGAGGCGGGCGCGGTGTCGTTCCGGTTCCGCGACGGCGGCCAGATCAACGGCGTCCCGGTGGCCGACGCGGTCGAGGCGATCGCCGGCTGGATCCAGCGTCGTGAGAACTCCTCGCCGACGGTGGCGGGCTTGGAGGCGGTCCTCCGGTGACGGGCCCCGATGGCCCGGAAGTGGTCGGACAGGACGGGGTGGGGGTCCCGGACGCGTTGCAGCGCCTGTGGACTCCGCACCGGCTCGCCTACGTGCAGGGGTCGAAGAAACCCGACGAGGGCTGTCCGTTCTGCCGTCTCCCCGAGAAGAGGGACGAGGACGCGCTGATCCTCGCGCGCGGGAAAACGGTCTACGCGGTGCTGAACCTGTACCCGTACAACCCCGGCCATCTGATGGCCGTGCCGTACCGCCATGTCGCGGACTACACGGACCTGACGGCGGAAGAGACCGTCGAGCTGGCGGAGTTCACCCAGCACGCGATGCGGGTGATCCGGGAGGTGTCCTCGGCGCACGGGTTCAACATCGGGATGAACCAGGGCGTGATCGCCGGTGCGGGCATCGCCGCGCATCTGCACCAGCACGTGGTGCCGCGGTGGGGTGGCGACGCGAACTTCATGCCGGTGATCGGCCATACGAAGGTGTTGCCGCAGCTGCTGGGGGAGACACGGAAGCTGCTGGCCGGGGCCTGGTAGGTCCGGTTTCGCCCTCACTCAGGCAAAGTCCGTGAAGGCCTCCTTCCTTACTCTCACAGCAGGGCCCGGCAAAGTCGGGGATCGTGCGGGTCGGTGCCCTCTTGGTCATGGCGCAGGCCGACGTCTATGAAGGAATTGGGACGTTCACCGTCCCAAATCCTCCACACTCGGACCCCGCAGGCATCAGCGATGCCACATCCGGACCACCAAGAACAGTGCCGACCAGCAGTTATGCGACTTTGCCGGAACCCTTACTCTCAAGGTAGGGAAGGAGGCCTTCACGGATTCGCTACGGCTTGATGTAGAGGTCCCAAGACCAGGTCGACGCCGAGCAGAAGTAGGCCGACCACCGGCCATTCTGCTGGCCGAAGTAGCCGTTGATCTGGCAGTCGCCCTCCTCCGCCCAGCTGGACTCGTAGTAGTACCTCGGGTCGACGCCCGCGCTGGCAGGTTGCGCGAACGCGATCGTTGATGCCAGCGCACCCATGACGGCGGCTGCCGCGATCTTCTTCTTCACTTGTAGAGCCCCAGTTCTCTGGTGAACACGTGCGCGCACAAATAATCATGAAACGGGCGGGCTTGTCTGCCGAACGGGGGAATTCACCAATCCGTTGGCGACTTCACCGTCATTCACGACCAACCCGGCCGACGCGTCACCGAAGTCCCCTTCGCTGGCTGGAGTACGCGAAGAGCCCCCTCCTTGCGCTAGAAGCAAGGAAGGGGCGTCTCCGTCAACCCCGAATCGCCATTCGCGATTCGCTGGGGCCGAAGCGAGGCTTCAGGAGTTGAGCGCGGCCTGAAGCTCGATGTCGATCTTGACCTTCTCGGACAGGAAGGCGTTGCCCTCCGGGCCGATGCCGAAGTCGCGGCGGTTCACCGTCGCGCTGGCCGAAACGCCGAGGGTGGTGGCGTTGTCGTTGGCCGGGTTGGTGCCGATGCCGTTGAACTCGGCCTCGAGCGCGACCGGGACGCTCTTGCCGCGCCAGGTGAGCTCGCCGTCGATGACGTAGTCGCCGCCGTCCTCGCGGATGCCGGTCGAGCGGAAGGTGATGACCGGGTGCTCGTCGACGTGGAAGAAGTCCTCGGACTTGAGGTGCGTGTCACGCCCGTCGACACCGCTGGCGACCGAGGAGGCGTCGATCTCGACGGTGACCGAGGAGTCGAGGATGTTGTCGGCTGTGACGACCTCACCGGTGAAGGCGGTGAAGTTGCCCCGGGACTTCGCCAGGCCCAGGTGCTTCACGGTGTAAGCGATGTCGGAGTGAGCGGTGTCGATCGTCCACTTGCCTGCGACGTAGCCCGGGATTTCGGTGGTGGTCATGGAAGTCGATCTCCAAAGTCTGTGGTCTGCCTGTGGTGAGCCCTCGGCTTGTTGAGCGCTCAACAAGGACTGTAGCGCAATTTGGTTGAGCGTTCAACCAGGAGTAGAATGGGTGGCATGTCCGAACCCCGATGGCTCTCCGACGAGGAGCAAAAAGTCTGGCGCGACTTCTCCGCGGCCACGCGGATGCTGCAAGCGCACCTGGAGGGCCAGCTTCAGCATGAGGCGGGCATGCCGCACACCTACTACGAAGTGCTCGTCGCCCTGTCCGAGGCGCCGGGCCGCCGCCTGCGCATGAGCGAGCTCGCCGACGCGCGCAAGGCGTCACGCAGCAGGCTGTCACACGCGGTCGCGCGGCTCGAGGCGAACGGCTGGGTGCGACGTGAGTCCTGTCCCACCGACAAACGCGGTTCGTGGGCGGTGCTCACCGCTGAAGGTTTCGCCGCGCTGGAGGAGGCGGCTCCCGGGCACGTCGAGGCGGTCCGCGAGAGCCTCTTCGACCCGTTGACCCCCGAACAGGTCAAGACGCTCGGGGAGATCAGCGCCGCCGTGCTGGCCAGGCTGTCGCCGAAATGCGCCGCCGCCGAGGCGGCGCTGGCCTTGCGGGAGGAATCCGGTGTGGTCTCGGGCGACCTTCGGGAGGTACCCGAACTGGCCACAACGGACTGAGAAAAAGCCGGTCCAGGGCGGGCACGACGACAGGTGTCGGTGCGGGTGGATAGGCTTCGGGCGCCCATCCGACCCTGCTGCTTAGGTGCACCTGAAGAACCGATGCTCAACATTTTCGCGCGCGCCTCCGTTTCCCGCGTCACCGACCCGATGGGGAAGGTGCTCGTCCGCGCCGGTCTGACCCCGAACGCGATGACCGTCATCGGCACGGCCGGGGCGGTCCTGTGCGCGCTCGCGTTCTTCCCCAACGACATGCTGCTGTGGGGCACCTTCACCGTGTGGGGCTTCGCGATGCTGGACCTGCTCGACGGCGCGATGGCCCGCGCCCGCGGGTACGGCACGGCGTTCGGAGCCGTGCTCGACGCGACCTGCGACAGACTGGTCGACGGCGCGTTGTTCGCCGCGATCGCGTGGTGGTGCTTCGTCCACGACGACAACCGCCCCGCCGCGGCCGCCGCGCTGATCTGCCTGGTGCTCGCGCAGGTCATCTCCTACGTCAAGGCCCGCGCCGAGGCATCCGGGCTGGAGGCGGACGGCGGGCTCGTCGAGCGCGCGGAACGGCTGATCATCGCCCTCGTCGGAACCGGACTGCACGGTCTGGGCGTTCCGTACACCGTGGACATCACCCTCTGGTTGCTCGCGGTGCTTTCGGTGATCACCCTGCTGCAGCGGACGGCCGCCGTCGCGAAGGCGGCCAGGGCCGCCAAGGCCGCCGGTCCACCCGCAGGGGAGGCCGGCTCGTGAGCGGGTTCTCCCAGCGTTTGAGCGACTTCGGCTACGCGGCAGGCTGGCGGCTCGCGCGCTGGCTGCCGGAGTCGCTCGGCTCGGTGACCTTCGGGCTGGGCGCGGATCTCGCCGTCCGGCGCGACGGCGGCGGTGTACAGCAGCTGCGGACCAATCTCGCCCGGGTCGTACCGCAGGCGGACGAGGTCGAGCTCGACGAACTGACCCGCCGCGCGATGCGGTCCTACGCCCGCTACTGGCACGAGATGTTCCGGCTGCCCTCGATGGACCACAAGGAGGTCAGCCGCAAGGTCGCCCAGTCGATCACCGGTGTCGAGAACCTCGACGCCGCGCTCGCCGAGGGTAACGGCGCGGTGATGGCGCTGCCGCACAGCGGCAACTGGGACGCGGCGGGCGTCTGGCTCGCGGATTACCTCGGCGGTTTCACCACGGTCGCGGAACGGCTGAAACCCGAGTCGCTTTACCAGCGGTTCGTGTCCTATCGCGAGTCGCTCGGATTCGAGATCGTGCCGCTGACCGGCGACAGCTCCGCGATGCGCGTGCTGCTCAAACGGCTGCGGGAGAACAAGGCGATCTGCCTGGTGGGGGACAGGGATCTGACGAATTCGGGCGTTCCGGTCAAGTTCTTCGGCGAGCGGGCCCGGATGCCCGGCGGACCGGCGCGGCTGGCCGCGACCACCGGTGCCGCGTTGATCCCGGCGGGCTGCTGGTTCACCGAGGACGGCTGGCAGATCCGGCTGCATCCGCGGATCCGGGTCACGAACCGGTCCGAGGTCCCGGCCGCCACCCAGGCGCTGGCGGACATCTTCGCCGGTGACATCGCCGCGCATCCGGCCGACTGGCACATGATGCAGAAGTTCTGGCTCTCCGATCTCGAACCCGGGGAACAGGCCGACCTCGGCGAAGCGAGCTGAGCCGATGGCTCAGTCGCGGGTCATGAAGATCGGGATCGTCTGCCCGTACTCGTTCGACGTACCGGGCGGTGTACAGGGACACGTCATCGATCTCGCGAAGGCGCTGCTCGCGCGCGGGCACGACGTCTCCGTGCTCGCGCCGGCGGACGAGGACTCGGACGTCCCGGATTTCGTCGTCCCCGCGGGGAAGGCGCTCGGCATCCCGTACAACGGCTCGGTCGCGCGGCTGCAGTTCGGCCCGGTGTCCTACGCCCGGGTGCGGCGGTGGATCCGTGACGGCGAGTTCGACGTCTTGCACCTGCACGAGCCCGCCGCGCCGAGCCTTTCCTTGCTGGCGCTGAAGGTCGCGGACGGCCCGATCGTGGCGACCTTCCACACCGCGACGACCCGTTCGCGCACGCTGGCGGCGTTCCAGCCGGTACTGCGGCCGCTGCTCGAGAAGATCACCGCGCGGATCGCGGTGTCGGCGCTGGCCCGCCGGGTTCAGGTCGAGCACGCAGGCGGCGACGCGGTCGAGGTGCCCAACGGCGTCGACGTCGACTTCTTCTCCCGCGCGCTCCCGCTGGACGGCTACCCACGAGCGGGCGGCACGGTCGGCTTCGTCGGGCGGTACACCGAGCCCCGCAAGGGGATGAGTGTGCTGCTGGAGGCGTTGCGCATCCTGCTGCCGGAATTCGAGGACCTGCGGATGCTGGTCGTCGGCCGCGGTGACGCGGAGCAGCTCCGGCGCGAGGCCGGCCCGGAACTCGCGTCGCATATCGACCTGCTGGGCCAGGTCGACGACGAGACGAAGGCGCGGGCGCTGCGCAGTGTCGACGTCTACTGCGCGCCGAACACGGGCGGCGAGAGTTTCGGGATGATCCTCACCGAGGCGATGGCGGCGGGCACACCGGTACTGGCGAGCGGGCTGGACTCGTTCCGCCGGGTGCTCGACGACGGCAAGGCCGGGATGCTGACCGAAACCGGTGACGCGGTCGCGCTGGCCGACGGATTGCGTGAGCTGCTCGGTGATCCGGCGCGACGGGTGTCGCTGGCGGCGGCCGCGGGGGAGCGGGTCGCGATGTTCGACTGGTCCGTGGTCACCACGCAGGTCCTGCGGGTGTACGAGACGGCGATCGCCGCCGACCCCCGACGGGTCGGCGCGGGCGAACGCGAGTTCAGCCGGTGACGACGTGGTTGTGGATCGGCGGCCTGGTGGCCGTGATCGTGGTGCTGGGCGGGCTGTTCCTGCTCGCGACGGCGAACCGGCTGGACCGGCTGCACGTGCGCACGGACGCGGGGTGGGCGGCGCTCGACGCGGCCCTCGCGCGGCGCGCCGTCGTGGCCAGGGCGGCCGCCGCGATCCTGGGTGACGAGGGACTGCGCGCGCTGGCCGAACGGGCCGAGCACGCCGAGCGCCCGGATCGCGAAGCCGAGGAGAGCGAACTGACGCTGTGGCTGGCGCGCGTCGACCGGACGACGTTGCCACCTCCACTGGCCGAGGAGCTGACCGACGCCGAACACCGCGTCGTCATCGCGCGGCGGGTGCACAACGACGCCGTCCGGGACACGCTGCATCTGCGGCGGCGCCGGAAAGTCCGGTACTTCGGCCTCGCCGGCACCGCGCGGCTCCCCGAATACTTCGAAATCGCCGAACCCGAGCTCTGACCCCGCGTCCACCACCGCGTTTGGTCCTCTCAATGCGGTAGTTGCGTGCGCATAGAGCGCGATCAGAGGACGAAGTGCGGGAAGATGGGCGCGTGAGCGACGAACAGCGGGTGTTGGTAGCGGTGTTCGCGACGCCGGTGGCGTCGTACCTCCTGCGCTACGGCAAGGACCTCGGCTACACGACGGTGTTGTTCGAGCCGGACGGCGCGCGGGCGACCGACGTCGAGAACGGCTTCGAGGCCGTCTCGTCGGTGCCGGAACTCGGAGCGGGCACCGACGTGGTTGTCACCGACCACAACCGGCCCGAACTCGGCGAGGTGCTCAAGGCCGTACTCGACCACCCGGCCCGCTGGGTCGGGGTGCTGGGCAATCCGCGCCATGCCGGACCGCACGTCGCCGCGCTCAAGGCGCTGGACGTCCCGGAGAACCAGATCGCGCGCGTGCATCGCCCGGTCGGCTTGAACATCGGCTCGCGCACGCCGCCCGAGATCGCCGTCGCGACCTTGGCAGGCCTGCTCGCCGACCGGAACGGACGTCCAGGTGGCTTCGAGTTCCCGCCGTCTCGCGATTAGTCCTCTAACTGCGGTAGTTCGTGTCGCCAACCACCGCGTTCAGAGGACCAAACGCGGGGGCTAGAGGGCCACGGCTCCTTCCGGCATGGGCTCGAACCGGGCGTGCTTACGGGTGAACGTCGCCGTGCCCGAGGTCAGCGAGCGTAGGTCGGTCGCGTAGCGCAGCAGTTCCGCCGCGGGTACCTCGGCGCGGATGACCGTGCGGCCGCCTTCACCCGACTCGGTGCCGAGAACGCGGCCACGCCGGGACGACAGATCACCCAGCACGGTGCCCAGGTGCTCGTCCGGAAGCCGCACCGCCACCTCTTCGAGCGGTTCGAGCAACACGATCTTCGCGGCCGCGGCTGCTTCCTTGAGCGCCAACGCGCCCGCGGTCTGGAACGCGGCGTCCGAGGAATCGACACTGTGCGCCTTGCCGTCGACGAGGGTCACCCGGATGTCGATCAGCGGATGACCGTCGACCAGCCCTCGCTGGGCTTGGGCCCGGACCCCCTTTTCGACACTCGGGATGAACTGATGCGGCACCGAGCCGCCGACGACCTTGTCGACGAACTCGAAGCCCGAACCCCGCGGCAGCGGCTCGACCTCGATGTCGCAGACGGCGAACTGGCCGTGACCGCCGGACTGCTTGACATGCCGTCCGTGTCCGCGGCCCGGACCGGCGAACGTCGAACGCAGGCTGATGCGGACGGGTTCGGTGTCCACGTCGGCGCCGCCCGCGCGCAGCCGCGACAGCACGACGTCGGCATGCGCCTCGCCCATGCACCACAGCACGAGCTGATTGGTCTCGGCGTTGCGGTCCAGCCGGAGCGTCGGATCGCCCGCGACCAGCCGGGAAAGGTTGCGCGCCAGGGTGTCCTCGTCGCTGCGCGTCTTGGCGATCACGGCGACCGGCAGCAGCGGTTCCGGCATCGTCCACGGCTTCATGATCAGCGGATCGTCCGGCGAGGAAACGGTGTCGCCCGTCTCGGCCGAGCCGACCTTGGTGAGCGCGCAGAGGTCGCCCGCGACGCAATACGGGACTTCGCGCAGGTTCGCGCCGAGCGGCGAGTACAGGTGTGCCACCCGTTCGTCGGCGTCGTGATCCTCGTGTCCGCGTTCGGCGAGCCCGTGGCCCGAGACGTGCACCGGGCGTTCTGGGCGAAGCGTTCCGGAAAACACCCGCACGAGCGACACCCGGCCGACGTAGGAGTCCACCGCGGTCCGCACCACCTCGGCCGCCAGCGGGCCGTCGGGATCGGCGCGGAGGTTCGCGTGCGGCTCGCCGGTGGGGGAGGTGACCTCCGGTGGGGAATGTTCCAGCGGCGAGGGGAAGGCACGCACGATGCCGTCGAGGACTTCGGCGAGCCCGACCCCGGTCGTCGCGCACACGGGGATCACCGGGTGGAAGGACCCGCGCGCGACGGCCGTCTCGAGGTCGGCGATCAGCGTGTCCTCGGCGATCTCCTCACCGGCGAGGTACCGGTCCATCAGGGATTCGTCTTCGCTCTCGGCGATGACTCCTTCGATCAGTTCGTTGCGCGCTTCGGTGATCCTGGCGAGGTCGGCCTCGTCCGGCTCCCCGATCGTGGGCGGGTAGCCGTCCGAATAGTCGAAGTAGCGACGCGTGATCAGCCCGACGAGCCCGTCACGAGCGGGCAGGTACAGCGGCAGGACGCCGGCGCCGAAGGCCGCTTGGCAGGCCGCGATCTCGCCTTCGGGGTCGGCGCGGTGATGGTCGAGCCGGGAGACGACCACCGCCCTCGGCATCCCGACGGCCGCGCATTCCTCCCACACCGCGACCGTGGCCGCGTCGACGCCTTCGGCCGCGCAGACCACGAACAGCGCCGCGTCGGCGGCGCGGAGCCCGGCGCGCAGTTCGCCCACGAAATCGGCGTATCCGGGGGTGTCGATGAGGTTGATCTTGTGGCCTTGGTGCAGCACCGGCGCGACCGAGAGGCCGACCGACCGCTGCTGCCGGACCGCGGCGGGGTCGTGGTCGCACACCGTCGTGCCCTCGACGACGGAGCCCGCCCGCGTCACCGTGCCGGACGCGGCGAGCAAGGCTTCGGCGAGTGTCGTCTTGCCGGATCCCGAGGGGCCGACCAGAACCACGTTGCGCACTTTCACCGGGTCGTCCACAGCGACGGCGGCCCCGGAGTCCCCGTTCTTGTTCTGTTTGTCGGCCATGCCGGTCTCCTCACCACACGACGCCGGTAACAGGTGTGTCCTCGATCACACACCCGCGACGGCCGTCGCGGCAAGGTGACCGGCGATGGACCCCCCGAATGTCGACCCGCCGCTATGCTCGATGGCGGACACCCGGAGGCGAATCCGAACCGAATCCGAACCGAATCCGACGGTGGGGGAGAGCGATGGAGCTCGACAGACGGACGGTGTTGCGGCTGGCAGGCGCGGTTCCGGCGATGGCGGTGATCCCCGGGGCAGGCGGCGGGGACGAGTGGGAACGGCTGCGCGCCCGGCTGGCGGGCACACTGTTCCGGCCCGGCGATCCCGGCTATGACGAAGCGCGGCTCGGCTTCTTCTCCCTGTACGACCATCGGCTTCCCGTCGGTATCGCGGTGTGCGCGAACGAGGACGACGTCCGGCGCTGTGTCGACTTCGCGGCCAAGCATCGCGTGCCGATCGCGGCGCGGTCCGGCGGGCACAGCTACGCCGGTTATTCCACAGTGGACAAAGGGCTCGTCGTCGACCTGTCCCGCCTTTCCGCGGTCGAGATCCTGCCGGGTGGCCGGGCGGCGATCGGGGCGGGCGCGCTACTGGGTCAGGTGTACGAGGCCTTGGCGGCGGCGGGCCGCGCGCTGCCCGCGGGCAGCTGTCCGGCGGTCGGCATCGGCGGGCTGACCCTCGGTGGCGGAATCGGCGTCCTGGGCCGCAAGTACGGGCTGACCTGCGATGTCCTGGAATCCGTGCGTTTCGTGGGCGCGGACGGGAAATTGCGCCTGGTATCGGCGGAGACCGCGCCGGACCTGCTGTGGGCGTTGCGCGGCGGTGGCGGTGGCAACTTCGGCATCGTCACGTCGTTCACCTTCAAGACGGCGGCCGCCCGGATGCTGACGAACTTCGCGCTGACCTTCCCGCCCGCCACGCTCGCCGACCTCGTCGCGGCGTGGCAGGAGTGGCAACCGGCGATGCCGGACGAACTGTGGTGCGGGATGGGGCTCGGCGCGACGGTGGTGAATTGCGGTGGCTGTTTCGTGGGCTCCGCCGCGCAGGTGAACCCGCTGCTAGACGACCTCGTCCGCCGCGTCGGCACTCAGCCGACCACGCGCGAGGTGACCGAACAGAGCCATTTGGCCACGATGCGCGCTTTCGCCGAGGAGACCGACTTCCCGGCCGCGGCCCGTGACCGGGCGGATTATGTGGCCACTTCGAGGATGCTGACCCATCCGGTGGCGGACACCGACGCGCTGGCGTCCCTGCTGACCAGCGATCCGGATCTGTACACGATCTTCGACGCCTACGGCGGTGCGATCGCCCGTGTGTCGCCGAGCGAGTCGTGTTTCCCGCACCGGGACGCGCTCGGAAGTATCCAGGTGATCCGCGGGACCAGCGATGGCGAAGCGCGGGCGCGACAGGTGATCGGCCAGGTCAGGGACCAGCTCGGCCGGGAATTGGGGCAGGCCGGGTACGTCAACTACATCGACCCGGAGATGCCGGACTGGGCGAACGCGTACTACGGCGAGAGCCTGCCGCGGCTGCGGCGAGTGGCGCGCAAATACGACCCGGACGGCCTGTTCGCCTTCGCGCAGGGCCTGGCCCGCTAGCCCCCATTTCGCATTTGGTCCTCTGGTTGCGGTACTTGCGCGTGCAACTACCGCAACCAGAGGACCAAATGCGGGCCAGATCACCCAGTGGACTGCTGAAATCGTCACTAACTGGCCTGCTTGAGAGGTCCAAAAGCGGCCTACCCTCGGAAGGGTCACTCCACCTCGCGCGCTTTCCGAAAGGTCCAGCAGTGTCTGACGACTCCACGAACACGGCCACCACCTCGCTCACCGGCACCGCCCGGGTCAAGCGCGGGATGGCGGAGATGCTCAAGGGCGGTGTGATCATGGACGTGGTCACCGCCGAGCAGGCGAAGATCGCCGAAGACGCCGGTGCCGTCGCGGTGATGGCGCTCGAGCGGGTCCCCGCGGACATCCGCGCGCAGGGCGGTGTCGCGCGGATGAGCGACCCGGACCTGATCGACGGCATCATCGAGGCCGTCTCGATCCCGGTCATGGCGAAGGCCCGTATCGGCCACTTCGTCGAGGCCCAGCTGCTGCAGTCGCTCGGCGTCGACTACATCGATGAGTCCGAGGTGCTGACCCCGGCCGACTACGAGAACCACATCGACAAGTGGGCCTTCACCGTGCCCTTCGTCTGCGGTGCGACCAACCTCGGCGAGGCGCTGCGACGGATCAACGAGGGCGCGGCCATGATCCGCTCCAAGGGTGAGGCCGGCACCGGCGACGTCTCGAACGCGACCACGCACATGCGTAAGATCCGCGCGGAGCTGCGTCGCCTTTCGTCGCTGCCCGAGGACGAGCTTTACGTTGCGGCGAAGGAACTTCAGGCCCCGTATGACCTCGTCAAGGAGGTCGCGGAGAAGGGCAAGCTCCCCGTCGTGCTGTTCACCGCGGGCGGCATCGCGACCCCGGCCGACGCCGCGATGATGATGCAGCTCGGCGCCGAAGGCGTGTTCGTCGGTTCCGGCATCTTCAAGTCCGGTAACCCGGCTCAGCGCGCCGAGGCGATCGTCAAGGCCACCACGTTCTACGACGACCCGGACGTCATCGCGAAGGTTTCGCGTGGTCTGGGCGAGGCCATGGTCGGCATCAACGTCGACGACGTGCCCGAGCCGCACCGTCTTTCCGAGCGCGGCTGGTAAAGCTGGTAAACGAGACAACCAGGGCCCACGTCGCCGAGGTTTGGTGGCGTGGGCCCTGGTTGTCTCGGCGTTGCGGTCAGGGCCGTTGCCGTGGTCCAAGATGAGCGCGGACCACATCCAGCGTGTCTCGGGCGACGAGCGAGCCGACCCCGCCCACCCATTGTCCCCACGCTGCCCAACAGTCAGGCCCTTTTTCCTTCCGCTGTACTGGCGATGTACCGCTAATGGACCGTGGCCCGGCATTCTTCGCCGCACCTAGGTGTGGAGGGAACCATGCGGGATATCAAGGTTGGTTTGCGGAGAACGGTTTTCTATTCGATCTCCGGCGGGTTTGTCTCGGTGGCTTTCGGGTTGCTGGGTGCCGGAGCGGCGCAGGCGAAGGTGCTCCCAGGTGACGGGCCCAGCGCGGCTCAACCGAAGGCCGCACCGTCCGGAGATGCGGGACTGAAGGCGGCTTCGAAGCTGCCGGGCCCCGCTGGTGTCATGGCGAAGGCTGCCAACGCCGCCGTGAAGGCCAACGAGTCGGTCAAGAAAAACTCGGGAAAGCAGCAGGGTGCGGCGTCGACAGGAGACTCAGGATCGAAGAAGACCTCCGGGGGCGGTGATTCCGGCTCAGGCGGTAACTCGCAAAAGAAACAGAGGAACGCGAGTTCCAGGTCGGGCGATGACGACAGCGAGAAGGCGTCCAAGGACAAGTCCAAGGCCGATTGGGCCAAGTCGGAAAAGGACGTCGACAATCTGCTCCGTGTGGCTCCCGGTGCTGGTGTGGCGAGGGTCGCGAACGAGGCGCGGAAAGTGGGCGAGTCGTCGGGAGAATCCCGTGGCGGGAAGTCGAATGCGAAGTCCGACGATTCGGTGCCTGGGATGATGGTGGGCACGGTCAGCGAAGTCTCGCCGCACTCCGAGACCGGGAAGGGCGAGCAGCCGGGGAAGGGTGATCCGGTCCCCGACACTGATGCGGGAGACGTGCTCCGGCCGATTGTCGGGCTACCTGCGCGTCCTGCCGGGGCCGAGAGCTCCCATTTTGATCGTATGAGAGCGCTGGCCACTGTCAAGACCAGCGACGATTCCGCAGGAACGTTCCCGATCCGGCTGCCGGACCCCAACCCCGTGCCACGCAACGCGGATCCGGACCGTCGGCAGCCACCCAAGTACGACGATGTGGCGCACGGGAAGGTGATCGACCGCGGTGCGGCGGGTCGTGGGAAGTACGAAGAGGACCACGGTGATGGGGTCACGACGGTCAAGGACCTGAAGACCGGAACGGTCTATGTCAACGGTTTTGATGTGTCACGGCCGGGTGCCCCTCCCGTGAGCAAGCTGATTCCCGCTTTGCGCGACAGCTTGAAGAAGAAGGCGCCGGACTGTGTCACCAATGCCACGCTCGCCTGCGGGGATCCTGAGAAAGAGACAGTCGCCGACACGGCGCGCCGGGTGGAGGAACTGTGTTCGGGAGCGTTCAAGTGCTCGGACGACTTCGTACTGGGCGCGGTGTCAACCAGGATCAACAGGGGTGAGCAGCCGACGGCCGGGAGCGGCGCAGTGGAGATCATGAGGTTCGCTGCCGAGAACGGCGGGAACGGTCCCGTGGTGGGCGGATTTGGCGGCCCGGGACGGATGCGTGTGGGTGCTCCGCGAGTCTCGCCAGGTTCAGGTGCTTCCAACGCACGGCCGCAGACCGGACTCCGCTCTGTGCCGAGACAGACGACGGGCCAACAAGGAACTCGTGGCACCGGACAAGGCGCGACCGCGCCTGATCAGGTCGTGGTTCCGCCGGCACCGGCGCGGCCTCTGGCGTCCTCCGGGCGCGCAGCAGGGAGCCTTCCTCGTGTGGCGCGTTCTGGCAGGGGTGGTACCGCGATGACCGGTTCTGGGCGAGGCGGTGCGCGCGTACCCGCTGGCGCGACCAGGACAGTGCCGAACAAGGTGGTCGCCCCTGCGCCGGCGACCGGAGTACCCACCCTGCGGAAGGCCACTCCGCCGTCCCCGACGGAACTCCCCGACACCACCTGCGAGGTGCCGAACAGCTTCATACCCGGAACTCTGGTTCTGATGGCCGACGGCAGCCACAAGCCGATCGAGCACGTCGAGGTCGGTGATCACGTCACGGCGTCCGATCCGCTGACGGGGGAAATCTCAGCACGGATGGTCACCGCGCTCATCGTCGGCTCGGGTAGCAAGGACCTCGTGGATCTCACCATCGACACCGACGGAGCCGCCGGTGGTGAATCCGGCCGGGTCACCGCTACCGCGGGCCACCCGTTCTGGGACGAGACGCAGCACCGATGGGTCGAGGCAGGCGAACTTGTGACTGGTCATGACTTCCGCACAAGGGCCGGCGGCCAAGTCGGCCTCCTCGGTGGCAACCGTCGCACCGAACAACGCACCGTCTACAACCTCACCGTCGAGGGACTGCACACCTACTATGTGCACGTTCAAGGTGCGACGACCGGCGTTGACGTCCTCGTGCACAACTGCAACAACAAGAAGTCGACCGCGGCCGGGAGGATGGCCGAAAAATTCGTCAAACGCGCGAAGAACAACAAGCCGTTGCCGACGGCCAGGCATATCCCCGATTATTGGGAAGACGAAGGTGCGGCCACCGAGGCCATCGGTGAAGCAAAGGCCGTCATATACCAGTCCTACTCACGGCAGCTGAAGGCGTTCCTGGCGTACGCGGAGAAGAAGAACATCCCGTTCACGCTGTACGTGCGGAAGGGCACGAAGCTTTCCCGTCCGCTCCACGACGCGATCATGAGACACAACATGGTCAAGGGGAACGCGTACTGGACTGTGAACCGGTCCATGTTCTAGCCGGGGCTCCTGCCGCCGCTGAGCCGGTGGTGGTCGTCGTCACGGAGCGGTTTCGCTTCGTGGCCGCCAGGCCGCTGCGTCGTGCAATGATGCTCTTGGTTTATCCGGGCGGGTCACGCGCCGAGGAGTCGCGTGAGTTGCGCCGGACCGGCCACAGGGGGATTAACTGTCCACAAAGGACCAACCGCATGCCTGAATGGCCGGTTTGATCCGCAATATCCTGTTCTGAAGGTCCGTGAAGGCCTGCTTCCCTGCTTTGATGGTAGGGAAGGAGGCCGGCAAAGTCGCGTAACTGCCGATCGGCTCCACCGCTACAGCGGGACAAGGCGAACGTGTCGTGGTGGAACCCGGCGGGAGCGGGCTCGCGCAAGGGGGCCTCATCCGGCTCTTGACTGTCCATAAGGGACGCTTTTCAAGGTAAACGTGCCCGGTTTGGGCGACCTACACGGTTTCGCGAGGGGGTCGTGAGTGATTTGAGTTCTATTTGAGGGGAAAGTCAAACGTGTCGTGGTGTGGGGCCGGTGTCGCTCTTGTGTACGCGTTCTTCTGGTAGTGAAGGCCTCCTTCCCTACGCTCAAAGTTAGGGGCCCGGCAAAGGCGAAATCTTGCAGGTCGGTCGACTACTTCTGCACTGTCGCGGGGCCGCACGCATCGGTGGTGGAGCTTGATCAACGGAAGGTCAGGGGCGAGCCGAGGTAGGGCAGGCCTGATTCTGGACGCCGGAGAGGTTTCACTGTCCACAAGGGACACCATCGGACGATTGGGTGTCCGATTGATGCCGCTATGCACGTTTCGACGCGAGGTCGTGAGTGATAATGAGGGTTATTGAGGGGTAAGGCAAACGTGTCGTGGTGTGGGCGAGCCGGCAGGCTGGGTGACGCGACACCGCACTCGCGTGCTCCGGCCCACCGAGTGCGGCGGCCAGGCACGCGAGTCACGCCCTCCCGGAGTACATGAAGGTCCCCTTCCTTGCCTAGCGCAGGGTTCCGGCGAAGTCGCATAAGTGCTGGTCGGCTGCATCGCTATAGCGGGATAAGACGAACGCGTCGTGGTGGACACGGCGGGAGCGGGTTCACGCAAGGGGCCTCCCCCGGGTCCGGACTGTCCATAAGGGACACTTCTCGGGACAAATGTGCCCGATTTGGGCGAGTTGCGGGGTTTGGCGAGGGGGTCGTGAGTGGCGTTTCGTGTTCTAGCCCGAATCTCCACTCACGACCGGGGCCGAGTGGGTGGTTTCGCGTGGCTGGATGGATGGCGCGTGTGATCAGACGGAGGACACGTGTGACTGGATGGATGACACGCGGGAGCGGCAGGTTTCGTCGGGTGTCGTCCGGCTGGACACGCGTGTTCTCCGTTCACTCACGCGTGCCCTCCGTCGGATCACGCGTGTCGCCCGATGGCAGGTACCTAAGACACCAGTGGCCCTCACCCAGAATCGCCACTCACGCCATTCCTCCGAAACCGCACCTGTAGCCCCGCGGTGTCCAGAATCAGGCCTGCCCTACCTCGGCTCGCCCTTGATCAACGGAAGAGATCAGGGACGTTGAGTGTCCCTGATCTGCCGTTGATCAAGCTCTACCTCGACTTTGCCGGGACCCTGACGCCTAGCGCAAGGAAGGGGACCTTCATGTACTTCGATAAGGCGTGACTCGCGTGCCTGGATGCCGCACTCGGGGGTTCGGGGTCTGAACACGCGAGATCCGGGTCTGAGCACGCGAGTGCGGTGTCGCATGCCCAGCCACCGTCCCACCCGAGACACGACACGTTTGCCTTATCCCTCAATAACCCTCATTGTCGACTCGACTTTGCCGGGACCCTGACCCTCAGAGCAGGGAAGGAGGCCTTCACGGACATGGGGGACCGAGCCGCACCGGCCCTCCGAGCGCGGCCGGTAACAGTCGGGCGGTCTCGGGAGCAGGCGTGCCTGCCCCGGGGTCCTCCGGATGAGCGCCAGGATGTCCGTGGCGATCGGTCACCAACCTTGCCCGGGAGGGTGAACGCAGGTGTTCGAGTCGACGTTCTACGCTCTTCGGTGAGCGGCCGTCATTATCCCAGCGCGGCCGAAGCGACGGGATAAGGTTGTTGCGATGGCGTTCGCGCAGGTCGAAGACACGGTTCCACTGAGAGCGGTATCGGCCAAGCCATCCGGCCAGCGTCGGGACATCCAGGGATTGCGCGCGCTGGCGGTCGGTTTGGTGATCGTCTACCACCTTCGGCCGGACTGGCTGCCTGGCGGCTTCGTCGGTGTCGACGTCTTCTTCGTCATCTCCGGCTACCTCATCATCGGCACCCTCACCGGCGAACTACGCCGCACCGGGACCATCCGCCTGCGCGAGTTCTACGCGCGCCGCATCCGGCGTCTTCTGCCTGCCGCGTCGGTCGTCCTGCTGGGCACCGTGCTCGTGACCTGGCTGATCCTGCCGATCTCACGCTGGCCCGCCATCATGAGCGACGTCCTCACCTCCTCGCTGAACGTCCAGAACTGGGCGCTGGCCGCCAAGGCCGCCGATTACGCCCATGCCACGGCCGCCGTGTCGCCGGTCCAGCACTTCTGGTCCCTCAGCGTCGAAGAGCAGTTCTACCTGGTCATCCCCTTGGTCCTGCTGTTCTGCGCTCGCCTGGCCCATCGCGCCGGCCCGAAGGCCGCCCGCCACGCCGTCACGGCGGTCGCCCTCGTCACCGCGGTGTCGTTCGTGTTCTCCGTGGTCTACAGCGAACTCGACCACGGCCGTGCCTACTTCGTGACGCCCACCCGTATGTGGGAACTCGGCCTCGGCGGCCTCGCCGCGATGACCGTCCATCGGATCCGCATCGAGGGCCGGGTCCGGCTGATTCTCGGTTGGGGCGGGTTGGTCGCGGTCGTGGTCAGTTCGTTCCTGCTGACCACCGCGATGGCGTTCCCCGGCTACGTCGCTCTCCTGCCGACGCTGGGCACCGTCGGCTTGTTGCTGGCCGGGGTCGTCGCCGCGGACCAGCGAGTGGCCCGCCGGGAAACCGCCGTCGTGCTCGGTCTCCAGCCGCTGCGCTACCTCGGCGACATCTCCTACAGCCTGTACCTGTGGCACTGGCCGGTCATCGTGGTGGTCCTGCAGGTCGCGGGCAATACGGAACTGACGCTGCGGCAAGCGGCGGGGGCCCTCGTGCTGAGTCTGGCGCTGGCCGTGGTGTCCAAACACGTGGTCGAAGACGCCTTCCGCGGTGGGAGGGCCATGTCTCCGCCGTTCCGGCTCCGCATGCCCCGGCGCCGCAGTGCCTACCTGCTCGGAGCGGCCATGATCGCGGCGACGACAGTCGCCGCGACGGTACCGTGGCAGTACGCCTCGGCGGAACTCGATCGCCTCGCGGCGGCCACCGGCCTCGACGAAGCTCACCCGGGCGCCCTCGCACTGGACAGGGACGACCCGAGAGCGGTGCCGGAAGATGTCCCGCTGACTCCGGACCCGGCTGTAGCGGGAAAGGACTGGCCGCTTAAGGACCAGGCCGTCAACTGCACCACCTACGACATCGAGAACTGGCCGCCCACCGGCGACAAATGCACCTACGGCGCGGCGACCGCGCCGAAGACACTCGTATTGGTCGGCGATTCGCACGCGGCGATGTTCAGCACGGCGTTCGCGCGGTTCGTGCGTGAGCACCCCGAGTGGCGGGTGAAGATGATGCTGCGCAACGGCTGCCCCTTCAACGCCGTCGCGCCGGCGGGCCTCACCGTCTGCGCCGAACAGAACGAGCTCGAACTCGCCGGAATCCTCGCCATGAAGCCAGAAATCGTGGTGACCTCAGCGATGTCCCCTGCGTCTTACGACAAGGATCTCGGATGGCGTTGGGAGTCGCGTGCGGAGACCGTGGACGGTTACGAGGCCATGCTGCGGCGCATCACCGACGCCGGTATCCGAACCGGAGTGATCCGCGATGTACCCCGGCCGGCCAAGAACACCCCGCGTTGCCTGGAAAGCAACCCCGGCCGGTACCGGGAATGCGACACCGCCCTGAGTACCGCGTTCGGCCCCGACGAGGATCCCTTGGTGGAGGCCGCCCGGCGTGTACCGCGCTCGACGGTCGTCGACTTGACTCCGTGGCTGTGCGTCGGCGACGTGTGCCCGGCTGTCGTCGGTAACGTCGTGGTGTACCGGGACAATCACCTCACGGACACTTACGTGCGCACTCTCTACGGCCCGTTGACCGCAGGATTCCGCCTGGTATGAAAGGCCCGGCGCTCTCGATGAACACCGGGCCGTCCCGTACTCGTGCGGCGTGAATCAGGAAGTCGTGCCGTTTCTGGTCATCACACTGCCTTGTGCCGCGGCACTGAGCGTCGTGGTCCCGTCCTCGCCGACCACGCGGAGATCACAGCGGCAGGTGGCTTGCCGACGGCCGCTGTAGAGGACCTGCGCCTCTGCCACGAGCCGGATTCCTTTGGCTGGCCGCAGATAGTCGATGCTGAAGCCACTGGTGAGAATGGCCGGTCCCAGCGTCGTCCCGGCGGCGAAGGTGATCGCGTTGTCCGCGGCGTAGGCGAGTACGCCGCCGTGGAGATAGCCGTTCTGTTGCAACAGGTCTTCGCGGATGTCGAGTTCCAGGGTCGCCGCGCCGTCGCCGAACGAGGTCACGCGGGCACCGAGCAGAACGCTGAACGGTTGCGAGGCGAGGCCCTTCCGGGCGTCTTCGAGGGTCAGTACGGTCATCAGAGCCACGCTTTCAGGTCGGCCAAATCCACCATGGGCATTCCCCAGCGCAGCGCCGCCACTTCGAGGTCGGCGCTGCCCGCCATCGTGCCGTCGGGGTTCATCACTTCGCAGCAGACGCCGACCGGCGGAAGGCCTGCGGCGGTGCACAGCGCGACGGTCGCTTCGGTGTGCCCGGCCCGTTCGGCGAGCAGACCCGGCCGGGCGGCGAGCGGGAACACGTGTCCTGGACGTAGAAAGTCCTTGGCAGCCGCGTCGGGATCGGCCAGTTTCCGCACGGTGGCGGCCCGTTCGGCGGCGGACACGCCGGTGCCCGTTCCCGCGGCGAGGTCGACCGGGATCGACCACGCCGTTCCCTGCCGGTCGCCTTCGCCGGGCATCGGTGCGATGTCGAGGCGCCGCAACACTTCCGGCGCGCACGGCACCGCGGGGAATCCGCAGACCTGGGTCAGCAGGAAGGTGAACGATTCGGGACGGAGCCGGGCGCCGGCGAAGATGACGTCGCCTTCGCCTTCGGTTTCCGGATCCCAGACGATGACACCGCCACCGGTGGCGAGCTGGCGCAGTACCTTCTCCACGCCGACGCGTCCGTCGACGCGACCTGCCCAAGGTAGCTGGGGCAAGGCCTTGCCCACCACCGAAGGAGGGGCCTTCTCCACCAAGCGGCCGACCAGGTCGAGTTCCAGGTTCACCCGGTCTCCGGCCTTCAGCTCGCCGAGTGTGGTGGCCGAGCGGGTCATCGGGAGCAGCACGACCGAAATCCGGTCACGCAGTACTTCGGCGATGGTCACGCTGACGCCGTCGAGGGCGATCGGAGTCTTCGCGAGCAGCCTCTCCAGCAGACGCTGTGGCGGCCGGAGCCAGATCCGGCGGGCACCACCTTCGTCGTCGACCCGGATCACCTTGCCGACGGCGTCGACGTAGCCCTGGACCAGGTGGCCGTCCAGCGGATCGCCGACCTGAAGCGGTGTCTCGACGTTGACCCGGTCTCCGACGGTGAGCGCGTCGAACGTCGACCGGCGCCGGGTTTCCGCGGAGAGCACCGCCTCCAGGACGCCGTCGGCCGCCTGCACGGTGAGCCGTACCCCGCTGACGCACGCTGATCCGCCGTCGTGGACGCGGTCCGCGCTCTTCGGCGCCCGCACCCGCAGCACATCGCCCTTGATCTGTTCGACGGCACCCAGCTCGCCGATTCGCCCAGTGAACATGAATAACACCCCGTTTTGACGCCGTACCCCGGAAGGTCCGGCGATGGCCGGACACAGGGACGCGGGGTCTCACCGCCTGGCCCCGGAATCGCACCGGGTCGTTCCACCCCCTCGGCGGAACCGGCCGGCTATACGGCCACACCGTGGAATCGCACCACGAGTCGATCATAGCCAGCTTGTGGACCCCTTTTCGAGGAAAACGGGCCGTCCGCAGAACCGCTCCGCTCCCGCTGACCGAGATTGCGCCGACCGTTGAACGATTCGCCCGAACGGATGACGCACCAGCACGGCGAGCCGTGACACTCTTGGTTCAGGTGTCACATCAAAGGGGGCTTCATGAGGACAGGAGCACGCTTTTATCGCCTACTGGGGGAGCCGGCCGCCGAGTGGGAGGGCGCGGATCTCCCGCTCGGTCCGCCGCAGGCTCGTCGGCTCTTCGCGCTACTGCTCATCGAGGCCGGACAACTGGTCTCCTGCGACCGGATCATCGACGAACTCTGGGGCGGCGCTCCGCCCGCGTCGGCGAAGGTGCAGGTCCAGGGTCTGATCTCCGGTCTTCGCCGTGCTCTGCGGTCACCGCTGGGCGATCAGCCGATCCTGACCAGGGGAGCGGCGTACCTCCTCGACGCGCGACCTGAGGAGACCGACGGCGGCCGGTTCGCCTGCCTGGCCGCCCACGGCCGCGAACTGCTCGCGCGCGGAAATCATCGCGAGGCGGCGCGACGGTTCCAGGAAGCGCTCGCGCTGTGGCGCGGGCCGGTGCTCGCCGGAGTCCAGGTCGCGGCCGAGGTCATCGCACGCTGGGAGGATCAGCGGCTTTCCGTGCTGGAGGACCGGGTCGAGGCCGAACTCGGGCTCGGCGAGCACGACCGTCTGGTGCCGGAGCTGCGCGAAATGCTCGCCGCGGCCCCGTTCCGCGAACGGACCTGCGGACAGCTGATGACCGCGCTCGCCAGGGCGGGCCGGATGGCCGAGGCGCTCGACGTCTACGGGAAATGGCGCCGCGGGCTCGTCGACGAACTGGGTGTCGAGCCGTCCTCGGCGATCCGCGCGTTGCACGGTGAGATCCTCCGCGACGGCCCGAGTACGACTGCGCGCGACTGTCCCGTGTACCGGGAACCCGCGGTGCCGAGCCAGTTGCCGCCCGGCATCCCGGACTTCGTCGGTCGCGAGGCGCTGGTCGCCGACCTGCTGGCGGAACTGGTCCCGGCGGGGGACCGCGGGACACCGCGCGTCCTGCTGCTCACCGGCGCGGGCGGGATCGGCAAGTCTTCACTGGCGATCCGGCTCGCGCATGAGGTGGCCGGGGAATACCCGGACGGCACGCTGTTCGCCTCCCTCCGCGGTACGACGAACGAACCACGGTCGCCGGAGGCCGTGCTCGCCGGATTCCTCCGCGCGTTCGGCGTTCCCTCCGACGCGATCCCCGCGGACGTCGACGAAAGCGCCTGCCTGTTCCGGAGCCTGGTCCATGGGCGCCGGGTCCTGCTGGTCCTCGACGACGCCGCGGGCGAGGCCCAGCTGCGGCCGTTGCTGCCCGCCGGCGGCGGCTGCGCGGTGCTCGTCACGAGCAGGTTCGCCCTGGACGGCCTCGAAATCGGCCGTCCGGTCCCGGTCGACGTCCTGCCGCCCGCCGACGCGGCCGCGCTGCTCGCGAGACTCACCGGCAGCGGCGAGATCGACGAGGATTCCGTTGCCGCTCGACAGGTTCTCGAGTACTGCGGCGGGTTGCCGCTGGCGCTGCGGATCGTCGGGAGCAGGATCGGCGACCGGACCGGCTGGAGGCTCGCCGACGTAGCCGTCGAGCTGTCCGTCGAACGGCGGCGGCTTGACTGGCTTCGCGCCGGAGATCTCGCGGTCCGCAGCAGTCTTTCCCTGGGATACCGCCAACTGGCGCCGGACAGGCAGCGGGTCTTCCGCAGGCTGGGTCTTCTGCCCGCGGCCGATTTCCCGGCCTGGGCGGCCGGGCTCGCCGACGGCGGCGGCCCTGACCACGTCGATGGCGCGCTCGAAGATTTGAGACACCGGCACATGATCCAGCCGCTCTCTCGCGGAACCGGTACGTCCCGCTACCGGGTGCACGACCTGCTGCGCGCGTTCGCCGTCGAGGAGGTGGGCGCCGAGCCGGAGCGCGAACGCGCGGACGCCGTCGAACGGGTGCTCGGCGGGTGGCTCTGGCTCGCCGAGAAGGCGGCGGACCGGTTGCCCGGCAGTGTGCTCCGGCCCGAGCCCGGCACGGCTGCCCGCACGGCCGTCGACGAAACGCTGGTGGCCGAACCGCATTCGTGGTTCCAGGGGGAACTTCACGCGCTGGAAGCCGCCGTCTCGCACGCCGCGGATGCCGGACTCGGGGAGCTGGCCTGGGAAATCGCCGTCGTCGCGGCGTCCTACTTCGACCACAGTGGACTGTACGCGGAATGGTCGCGGTGTCATCGGCGCGCGCTCAAAGCCGCGCGGGCGTCGGGTTGCGCACGCGGGGAAGCCGCGCTGCTGCGCGGAATCGGCCAGATCCACCTGTACTGGGACGACTATCCGGAGGCCGCCAGGACGCTCACGGAGTCGTACCGGATCAGCGAGCGTATCGGCGATCCCGCCGGGCGGGCCAGGGCGCTGGCCGGACTCTGCGTCGTCGCGCGGTCGACCGGACGGCGCGAGGAGTCGCGAGCGACCGCGAAACGTGCGCTGGCGATCTTCACCGAGATCGGCGACGTGCTCGGCATGGCTCATCTCCACACGTCGCACGCCGTCGCGAGCGCCGAACTCGATCTGCTCGACGAGGCCGAGGCGGAACTGGACGAGGCCTGGCGGCTCTGCGTCGAACTGGACGACCCGCACCGGATGGCGCTCGTCCTGCGCAGGCAAGGACAACTGCATCTGCGGCGCCAGGACCCGCGCGGCGCGATGTCGTGCCTGCGTCGCGCGCTCGAACTGCTCGAATCGCTCTCCGACGAACTCTGTGCCGCGCAGGTCCGGCTCGACATCGGCCGGACCTACACGACGCTGGGGGAGCGGCAGGCCGCGGCGAAGGTGCTGGCGGGCGCGTCCTCGCAGTTCACCGGGGCGGGCAACCGCAGCGGCGCGGCCGCCTGCGCGCGTCTGCTCGGGACCCTGTCCGGTTCCTGACCGACGCGTTTCGTCCTCTGAATGCGGTCCTTGCACACGCAACTACCGCATTCAGAGGACGAAATGCGAGGGGTCAGGGGCGCCAACGTGAAGTCGGGAGTGCGGGGACCCGGTGACCTCGGTGGCCGGTCATCTCCTCGTTCGCGAAGAGCGCGTTGAGCACCGCCTCTTCGGTCGCCTGCACCACGGCTTCGAAGAACGGGTCGAGCCTGCCCCACGGAACGAACCGGAGGCTCTCGTACTCGGCCTCCTCGGTGCGAGGGAACCGGCTGGTGAGCGCGCCCGGGTTCGCCGTGCTGAAGGCGAGGAAGAGATCACCGGAGAAATGTGAGCCCGTGGTGCCGGTCCGGGCGAGACCCAGCGGGACCCGGCGGACGAGCGAAGTGCACTGGCCGGGCAGCAAAGGAGCGTCGGTGCCCACGATCACGATCACCGACCCCGCGCCCGACGGCGCCGTCCAGGCCTCCTCCATCGGGTTGTCCTCGCCCAGTTCGAGCCCGACCGGTTCGCCGGCGACGGTGAGTTCGCGGCGCGAGCCGAAGTTGGCCTGTACCAACACACCGACGGTGTACTCGTCGTCCCCATAGGACACCAGGCGCGAGGCCGTGCCGGTGCCGCCCTTGAAGCCGTAGCAGGTCATCCCGGTCCCGCCGCCGACGGAACCCTCGTCGAGCGCACCGCCTCGCGCGGCGTCGATCGCGGCGACGGCGTGTCCACTGTGGATCGTCGGCGCGGTGCTGTCGTTCAGGTAGCCGTCCCAGGTTTCGGCGACCACCGGCAGTAGCCATTCCGCGGCCACGTCGGGCCGTTCGCGGACCACCCAGTCGATCACGCCGCGGTGGCACGGGCCGACAGCGTGCGTCGAAGTGATCAGCACCGGCAGGGTCAGCGATCCGGTCTCGGCGAGCCAAGCGGTTCCGGTCATCTCGCCGTTGCCGTTGAGGGCGTAGGTCCCGGCCGCGCACGGCACGGCGAAATCCTCGCGGCCGCGCGGCAGGACGGCGGTGACACCGGTGCGTACCGAGTCGCCCTCGACGAGCGTCGTGAACCCGACTTCGACTCCGGGGACGTCGGTGAGCGCGTTGTGCTCGCCGGTCCGGCCGGGCAGGGGGATACCCAGGTCGCGGGCGCGGGTCATGACTTTTCCTCCAAGGGGTGTGCGGTGGCGGTGCGGGCGTAGGAGAGCAACATCGCTTCGGCGGTGGCGGCTTCCAGCGTCGGCACGGCCTGGGTGAGGTGCAGGCCGTAGCCGTCCTCCAGTGCGACCAGGTTCCGCGCGATCGACACCGCGTCCGCGGTCAGGGTGAACTCGCCGGTGGCCGCGCCGGCTTCGAGGATGCCGGTGTAGATCCGCACCTGTTGTTCGAAGAGCGTGATGTGGCGTGCCGCGTACACGGGATCGCGCCGGGCGATGGTGCCGAGTTCGTAGAGCAGCACGCAGAGTTCGTCGTCCGGGCCGGTCGGCAGGCCACTGCGGATCATCGAGCGCAGCCGCTCCGCCGGATCCGTCTTCGCGGCGGCGGCCTGCTCCCTCGCCGAGCAGAAGCGCGCCACCGCCTCCCGCTGCACCTCTTGGAGCAGGTCGTCGAGGGTGGGGAAGTAGTACAGGATCGATCCGGACGACATGCCCGCGCCGTCGGCGATGTCCCGCAGCCGCAGATTCAGCACCCCGCGTTCGAGGACGGCACGTCTCGCCACCTCGATCAGCTCGGCTCGTCGTTCCGGTGCCTTGCTCGGTCTCGCCATGGCTCCATTCTTCGAATCTTGTTCGAAAAACGCAACCCCGGATCCGGATCGCCTCTTGACGTCACAACGAGAAGAGCCTTTGATGCGTGCTCAACAGTTTTTCGAAGGAGACTCAAAGAACCGATTCCCGCCCCCACTGGAGGTCGGCCGTGTCCACTCCCGCACTTCGCCGCGGTCTGCGCACCCTCGGCACGCTGCTCATCACGCTCTCCGCGATCAGCCCGGCCTCGTCGGTCTTCATCATCGCGCCGGGAGTCGTCTCCGGCGCCGGTACGGGCGCCTTCTACAGCTTCGTGGCCGCCGCGGTCGTCGGCGTGTTCATGGCCTTCGTCTACGCCGAACTCGCGTCGGCGTTCCCGCTGGCAGGCGGGGAGTACGCGATCGTCACCCGCACCCTCGGCAGGCTGCCGGGGTTCGCCGTACTGGGTCTGATGATCATCACCCAGGTGCTCATCGTCGCGGTGATCGCGCTCGGCGTCGGCACCTACCTCGGGGTGCTGATACCCGGGGTGCCGGGCCCGCTGATCGCGGCGGTGACCTGCGTGGTCGCGGCCGTCGTCGGGGTGTTCGACATCAAGCTCAACGCCTGGGTCACCGGGATCTTCCTGGCGATCGAGATCCTCGCGCTGATCGTGGTCAGCGCGCTCGGCCTGCTGAATCCGGCGCGTTCGTTCGGCGAACTGCTCGCGCATCCGGTCGCCCCGGACGGCGGCCCGGCCACGGTCGGCGCCATCGCGATCGCCACCTCGGTCGCGATCTTCGCCTACAACGGCTACGGCTCGGCGGTGTACTTCGGCGAGGAGACGCAGGACGCCTCCCGCGGGATCGCCCGCGCGATCCTGTTCGCGCTCGGCATCACGGTGCTCGCCGAACTGGTCCCGGTGACCGCCGTGCTGCTCGGCGCGCCCGATCTGACCGCGCTGTTCGCTTCGGGGAACATGCTGTCCTACTTCATCGACTCGCGTGGCGGCAAAACGCTCGACACCGTGCTCGGCTTGGCGATCGCGCTCGCGATCATCAACGCGGTGCTGGCGATCGTGCTGATCAGCTCGCGGATGCTGTTCAGCAGCGGCCGCGACCGCGCGTGGCCATCACCGGTCAACCGCGCGCTGTCCGCGGTGCATCCGAGGTTCGGGACGCCGTGGGTGGCCACCGTCGGCACCGGACTTGTAGCCGCGCTGCTGTGCTTCGTCGACCCGAAACTGCTGCTGGTGGTGACGAGCACGTCGATCGTGGCGGTCTACGCGGCGCTGTGCCTCGGCGCGATCGTCGGCCGCCGCACGGGCGCCACCGCGCACGCCGAGTATCGGATGCCCTGGTTCCCGGTCGTGCCGGTGCTGGCACTCGCCGTCCTGGTGTTCGTGGTCTACCAGAACCTGCTCGACCCGGCGGTGGGCAGGCCGAGCCTGATCGTCACGGCCTGCGTCGCCCTGCTGTCGATCGCGTACTACGTCTTCGTGCTCCGGCGGAAGGGCGGCTGGAAGCTCGCCGATGTCACCGAAGAGAAGACCGAGGAGCCTGCCTGAATCAGGTGTACTCCGCGATCTCCACGCCGTAGGTTCCCGGTTCGAGCGCCTCGAAGATATGCGGCACGTCGCCGGGGTAACAGATGTAGTCACCGGGCATCAGCTCGACCGGCTCGTCCCGCGGCCCGACCTTGGCGCGGCCCGCGCTGAGGACGATGTGCTCGACGATGCCGCTCATATGCGGATCCGAAAGCCGGGGCTTCCCGGGCTCGGCGCGAATCAGGTACACGTCGCGCCGGGCACCGGGCGGGCAGGAACTGAGCAGCGTGCACGCGTAGTCGGCGTGTTCGGCGAACACGGTCGGCCCGCTGCCCGAGCGGATGACCTGCACGCGGGGACGTTCGGGTTCGACCACCCGCGAGAACGGGATGTCGAGGGCGACGCACAACGCCCAGATCGTTTCGACGCTCGGGTTCCCGGTCCCGGACTCCAGCTGGGAGAGCGTCGACTTCGCGATTCCGGCGCGTTTGGCGACCTCGGTGAGGGACAGCCCGGTGCGGGCACGTTCCCGGCGCAGGGACGTGGCGATGACGTCCAGTGGTGCGCCGTCGGACGCGGTCGGGGACATGCGTTCGCTCCATCGGTCGTTGCGTTCGCCTTGACGAACACGGTGGCGTTCGTTCATTGTATGACGCTATGCGTTCGATATGGCGAACAACCACTCGTGTCCTGGGGCGCGATCTTCTCCGTGACATCGGGCTGGTCTGCCTCGCCGACACCATTGTCGGCATCTCCTACGGTGCGATCGCGGTGAGCTCTGGCTTCCCGATCTGGGCGCCGATGCTGCTTTCGGTGCTCGTCTTCGCCGGTGCCTCGCAGTTCATGTTCGTCGGCATCATCGCCGCCGGTGGCAGCCCGGTCGCGGCCGTCGCGGCTGGCCTGCTGGCCAACGCGCGGCACCTGCCGTTCGGCTTCGCGATCGGCGACGTCCTGGGGAAGCGCTGGTCGTCGAGGCTCGTCGGCAGTCATCTCATGATCGACGAATCGGTAGCGTTCGCGCTGGCCCAGCGCGACGAGAACCGGCGCCGCGCCGCGTACTGGGTCTGCGGGATCGGGCTGTTCGTGTGCTGGAACATCGGCGTCCTCGCCGGTGCGTACGCCGGGACCGCGATCAGCGACACCGACGCGTTCGGCCTCGACGCGGCCTTCCCCGCGGTCCTGCTCGCGCTGGTCCTGCCGTCGTTGCGGGACCGGGCCGCCCGGCTACCCGTGTTCCTGGGGGTGGCCGTCGCGCTGGCCACGACGCCGTTCCTGCCCGCCGGTCTGCCGGTGCTGCTCGCGCTGGTCGGCGTACTGGTCGGTATCGCCGCGAAGGAACCCGCCGAGCGTGAACCCGAGGGAGTGCACTGATGGACCCGCTGGAACTGATCATCGCGGGCGGAGTGCTCGCCGTCGGGACCTTCGCCTTCCGCTTCGCCGGACCGGTGCTGAAGGCACGGTTCACGGTATCGCCCAAGGCCGAGAAGCTGATGACGCGCTCGGCCGTCGTCCTGCTGGCCGCGCTGGTCGCGGTCGCCGCGCTGACCGAGGGACACGAGTTCGCCGGCTACGCCCGGCCCGCCGGTGTCCTGGTCGGCGGCGTGCTCGCCTGGCGCAAGGCGCCGTTCGCGCTGGTCGTCGTCGCGGCCGCCGCGACCGCGGCTCTCCTGCGGCTCGCCGGGGTCCCCTGACCTGGCCGTTCCCCGGGACGCCTAAGCTGGGGGAAGGTCTTTCGGGAGGTCGAGTGGCGATCGCGACGGGGGCACGGCCGGTGGTCGGCGTGCTCGCACTGCAAGGTGACGTGCGGGAGCACGCCGCGATGGTGGAGCGCGCGGGCGCCCGCGCGCTGCCCGTCCGCCGCGCGAGCGAACTGTCCGAAGTGGACGGTCTGGTGCTGCCGGGTGGCGAATCGACCACCATGTCGAGGCTCCTGGAGAGCTTCGAACTGCTCGAACCCCTGCAGGAACGCATCGCGGACGGACTGCCCGCGTTCGGTTCCTGTGCCGGGATGATCCTGCTTGCCCGCCAGGCCCTCGACGGACGGCCTGACCAGCGGCAACTCGGCGGTCTCGACGTCGTCGTCCGGCGCAACGCGTTCGGGCGGCAGGTCGACTCGTTCGAAGCCGACCTCGACTTCACCGGTATCGAAGGCGGCCCGGTGCACGCTGTGTTCATCCGCGCCCCGTGGGTGGAGAAGGCGGGCGACGGGGTGGAAGTACTCGCCAGTGTCCCCGAAATACCGGGCTCTGACGACGCGGCCGCTAGGATCGTCGCGGTCCGGCAGGGGGCGGTACTCGCCACGTCGTTCCATCCCGAACTCACCGGGGACGAACGCGTGCACAGGCTGTTCGTCGACCTCGTGCGGCAGGCTTAAGCAAAACCGACACTGTGCTCAGCGGCGGGCACAGGAGTAGATGGAGGAGAGATGAGCGGCCACTCCAAGTGGGCCACCACGAAGCACAAGAAGGCCAACCTGGACGCGAAGCGCGGCAAGCTCTTCGCCCGGTTGATCAAGAACATCGAGGTGGCGGCACGGACCGGCGGTGGCGACCCGGATGGCAATCCGACGCTCTACGACGCCATCCAGAAGGCGAAGAAGAACTCGGTCCCGCAGGACAACATCGAGCGCGCCCGCAAACGCGGCGCCGGTGAAGAGGCCGGTGGCGCCGACTGGCAGACCATCACCTACGAAGGCTACGGCCCGAACGGTGTGGCCGTGCTGATCGAATGCCTCACCGACAACAAGAACCGCGCCGCCATGGAGGTACGGACCGCCCTCACCCGGAACAACGGCTCCCTCGCCGACCCGGGTTCGGTCGCCTACATGTTCAACCGCAAGGGCGTCGTGATCATGCCCAAGGGTGACGCCGCCGAGGACGACGTCCTCATGGCCGTGCTCGACGCGGGCGCCGAAGAGGTCAACGACCTCGACGAGAACTTCGAGATCGTCTCCGAGGCCACCGACCTCGTCCCGGTCCGGAAAGCCTTGCAGGAAGCCGGTTTCGAGTACGAGTCCGCGGATCTCACCTTCCTGCCGTCGGTCAGTGTCCCGCTGGACGTCGAAGGCGCGAAGAAGGTCTTCAAGCTCATCGACGCGCTCGAGGATTGCGACGACGTGCAGAACGTCTACGCGAACTTCGACGTGTCCGACGAGGTCATGGCAGAGGTCGGCTGATCGTTTTTCCAGTCATGCCGCGGAAAATTCGTCCCGGGGCTAGGTGCGGGCGCGGACGTGGGGCAGAATGTCGCGCGTGACGACCTCCGAAGCCGACGCCCTCACCGCCGAAGAAACCGAACTCATCCACTGGATCGAGTCGCAGGCGAAGGCGAGAGGAAACGCGGTCATCGCGGTCGCGGGTGACGAGGAAGAAGCGGGCTTCTGCTTCACCGCGTGCGCCTGGGCACTGCACAGCGTCGCGGAAGCGGTCGTGATCGGGCTGCCCGGGCAGATGGGGCCGGTCCTGCTCGACGCCTACGTCGACCGCGCGGCCAACGGTGAGATCTTCGAGGTCGGCAAGCGCTACGACGATTTCTTCGAGGGCGCGCCGGTGGTCTTCGAACGGGTCGCGAAGGGGCACTATCCCGAGTACTTCGGGAGCGCGTTCCTGATCTACCCGGACGGGGACTTCCCGGCGCTGCAGCTGATCGTCGCCACGCCGGACGGGCACTTCCCCTGGCACCCGGACGCGCCGGAGGGCTTCGCGCGGTACCAGCCGGTGCTGACCGAATCCGGCGATCCGGAGAGCTGGACGCCGGGCGTCGACGGCCCCTGATGCTGCGGCTGAGCGTGCTATGAAAGGTCCTTTCCTTGCAAATTTCGCAAGGAAAGGACCTTTCATGGCGTTCGGGACCGGCTCCCACCCGGCGCATTCAGAGGACTAAACGCGCCAAGGCGCCAGGTCTTCGGCGGCCTCCGGCCACTCCGCGGCCAGCGCCGAAGCCGACCGGAATTCCACGCAGTCGTCCGTATAGGGCGGCACCACCACGGTCCCGAGCAGGCTCCACTCACCGGTACTCACCGACGCCTGCCACACCCCGGCAGGCACCACCACCTGCGGCCGCTGACCGGCCGCGACGTCCGGCCCCAGTACCGGCCGGGAGATCCGGCCGTCCGGGAACAGCAGCAGCATCCGGACCGGCGCGCCCGCGTGATGGGCGTAGATCTCCAGCCGGTCCAGCCGGTGCGGCGCGGACGTTTCCGGTGGCGCGAGCAGGTAGTAGATCGCCGACGCGGTTTCGTCGCGCCAGCTCTGCGCCCAGCGGCCACCTTCCACGGGCAGCGGCTGGAGGCCCAGATGAACGGTGAACTCGTCGAGGCTCGGCATGTCTTCATCCTGCCGTCGATCGCTCCGGGTAGCCTCAGGCTCGAACGGATGTTCGTGGGAACGGCGGAGGGAAACGCGTGCGGGTACTCGGGGTCGACCCCGGTCTGACCAGGTGCGGACTCGGCGTGGTCGACGGCGGCACGGGCCGCACCGTCCGCGCGGTGGCCGTCGACGTCGTGCGGACCTCGCCGGACGCCGACCTTTCCGTGCGCCTGCTGGGGATCTCCGACGCCGTCGAGCGGTGGATGGATCGCTACAAGCCCGAAGCGGTCGCCGTGGAACGGGTTTTCGCGCAGCACAACGTGCGCACCGCGATGGGCACCGCGCAGGCGGGCGGGGTCGTCGCGCTCGCGGCTGCCCGGCGCGGTCTGCCGGTCGTGTTCCACACGCCGAGTGAGGTCAAGGCCGCCGTCACCGGCTCCGGCCGTGCGGACAAGGCACAGGTCACCGGTATGGTCATGCGACTGCTCGGCCTCGAGGTCAAACCGCATCCGGCGGACGCCGCGGACGCGCTCGCGCTCGCCATCTGCCACCTCTGGCGCGAACCGATGCGGGTCCGCCTCGCCGAAGCCGAGGCCAGGGCGGCCGAGATCGCCAAGAACCACAAGGCCAGGCTTGCCGCCGCGGCACAGCGCGCCAAACAACACGAAGCAAAGACGCAGGGAGCGGCTCGATGATCTCCTCGGTACGCGGAGAAATCCTCTCCATCGGCCTCGACCACGTGGTGATCGAGGTCGGGGGAGTCGGCTTCGCCGTGCAGGCCACGCCCGCCACTCTCGCGACGCTTCGCCGCGGAGAAGAGGCGATGCTGCACACCGCGCTCGTGGTCCGCGAGGATTCCTTGACGCTGTTCGGTTTCGCCGACGCCGACGCCCGCGAGCTGTTCGGCCTCCTGCAGACGGTCTCGGGGATCGGGCCGCGGCTCGCGCTGGCGACGCTGGCGGTGCTCGATCCGGACAAACTGCGGTCGGCGCTGGTCGAAGGCAACATCACCGTGCTGACCCAGGTTCCCGGCATCGGCCGCAAGGGCGCCGAGCGGCTCACCCTCGAACTGCGCGACAAGGTCACCGCCCTCGCCGGCCCGACCGACGGCTCCCCGGTGGTCACCGCGCCCGGCGTGCTCCGCGGCGAGGTCGTCGAAGCGCTAGCCGGCCTCGGTTTCCCGGCCAAACAGGCCGAACAGGCCGTCGACAAGGTACTCAGCGAGGGCGACGGGCACACGACGTCCTCCGTGCTGCGTGCCGCGTTGGCCACCCTCGGGCGTAAGCGGTAACAGGCCACATGGACTATGAGGCCGTGACCGATTTCGACGCCGAGGAAGAGACGCTTTCGGCGCTGCCGCAGACCGGCGAACGCGAGGTCGAGACGACACTGCGCCCGCGCAAACTCGACGAGTTCGTCGGCCAGCCGCGGGTACGCGAACAGCTCGAACTCGTCTTGGAGAGCGCGCGCCGCCGAGGGGTCCCGCCGGATCACGTCCTGCTCTCCGGACCGCCCGGACTCGGCAAGACGAGTATGGCGATGATCGTCGCCGCCGAACTCAACGCCGCCATCCGGATCACCTCCGGCCCGGCGCTGGAACGCGCCGGCGACCTCGCCGCGATGCTGTCCAACCTGGCGCCCGGCGACGTCCTGTTCATCGACGAGATCCACCGCATCGCCCGCCCCGCCGAGGAAATGCTGTACCTCGCGATGGAGGACTTCCGCGTCGACGTCGTCGTCGGCAAGGGGCCCGGCGCGACCAGCATCCCGCTGGAGATCGCGCCGTTCACACTGGTCGGGGCCACCACGCGGTCCGGTGCACTGACCGGCCCGCTGCGCGACCGGTTCGGTTTCACCGGCCAGATGGAGTTCTACACCGACAGCGAACTCGAACTCGTCGTCCGCCGGGCGGCGACGATCCTGGACATCCCCATCGACCGCGATGGCTGCGCCGAGATCGCGCGTCGCTCCCGGGGGACACCCCGGATCGCGAACAGGTTGCTTCGCCGGGTCCGCGACTACGCCGAGGTCCGCGCGGACGGGAATGCCACGCGCAAGGTCGTGCGAGCCGCGCTGGAGGTCTACGACGTCGACGAACTCGGCCTCGACCGGCTCGACCGCGCGGTGCTGACGGCACTGGTGCGGTCCTTCGGCGGCGGTCCGGTCGGCGTGTCGACACTGGCCGTCGCGGTGGGGGAAGAACCGACCACCGTCGAAGAGGTGTGTGAGCCTTACCTGGTCCGCGCCGGTATGCTCGCCCGCACTCCTCGCGGCCGGGTCGCCACAGCGGCCGCTTGGGAACACCTCGGACTGACGGCTCCGGCCGGTGCCACGCGCGGCGATCAGGGCGGCCCGACCCTGTTCGACCAGGACTGACCGGACCGTGCACGCGGTACGGGGCCCGTGGTGGCGACGGGTGGTGGTGGAGTTTCCGCTGGCACCTGGCACACTCGGGTAGAGCACACCCCGCCAAATCGGACAAAACAGCGCACCGCGCGGCGTCCGCTCGAAATGGAGAATCATGAACCAGTTATTGCTGCCGCTGCTCCTGATGCTCGTTGTGGCGATTCCGCTCGTCATGGGCACCCGTAAGCAGAAGAAGGCGGCGGCAGCGCAGCAGGAGCTGCTCTCGAGCCTCGCTCCCGGTGACCGGGTGATGACCACCTCCGGTCTCTACGCGTCTGTCGCCGATGCCTCCGCCGACACCACGATCGACCTCGAGATCGCCCCCGGTGTCGTGACCACCTGGCTGCGCCAGGCCGTCCGCGAGAAGGTGGAGCCGGTTGTCGAGACCGACGAAGACACCACCGACGTCGTGGACGCCGACGAGGTCGTCGAGGCCCCGATCGTCGAGTCGAAGGATGACGAGCGCGTCGAGGAGAAGTCGGGTGCGCAGATCGCTCCTCCGCTGGAGCACGGCAAGAAGTAGCGGTTGTAAGGCCATCCCCGACACCAGACTTTCGTAGGTGCGGGGGCAACGCCGGGCTCACGCAGCACCGAGTAGTGTCTCGGTGCTGCGTGCGTGTCCGTCGTCATAGTCGTGCCCGTTCATCGGGCACCGTCGTCGAGGCACGTTCGCGGTACCGCCGGACTCCCGTCCGGTGAGTGAACAGCCAAGTCCATTGGGGAACACCCAGTCCGTCCGAGGAGACCGAAGCACAGTGGCCGCACCGGCCGGGCATCTCCGCCCGGGACGCTATCTCGCCTTCTTCGCCCTGATCGTGGTGGCGCTGTACGCCCTGGTGTTCTTCACCGGTAGCGGCAAGCCGACGCCGAAACTCGGCATCGATCTGCAAGGCGGCACGAGGGTCACCCTGACCGCCCGTAATCCCGACGGCGGCGACCCTCCGCGAGAGCCCCTCGAACAGGCCCGCTCGATCATCGAGCGCCGGGTCAACGGTATCGGCGTCGGCGGCACCGAGGTCGTCCTCGACGGCAGCAACGTCGTGATCACCGTTCCCGGCGAGCAGGGCGACCAGGCCAAGTCCCTTGGCAAGACCGCGAAGCTGGGCTTCCGGAAGGTCGTGACGTCGCAGCCGGTGACCCCGGTCGCGCCGCCGTCGGCCCCGCCCGCGTCAGGCGCGCCTTCGTCGGCTCCGCCGTCATCGGGCGCTCCGGCCGCGTCGAGCGCTCCGCCGAGCAGCCCGGCCAACGGCGGCGGTGGCGCCGCCGCCGCGCCGCAGCAGCAGCCGGGCGACAACGCCGACGAGCAGACCAAGAAGGAGATCGAGGAAGCCCGGAGTGTCCGGCAGAACCCCGATCTGATGTCGACGGACCAGGCGAAGCAGGCCGCGGCCGCCGAGAAGGCCTTCGCGTCGCTGAACTGCGCGCCCAACGTGTCGGATCCGCTGGTCGGCAACGACCTCACCGACAAGCCGCTGGTCGCCTGCGGTGACAAGAACACGATGAAGTACCTGCTGGAGCCGGAGTTCCTCCCCGGGACGGAGATCTCCGACGCCTCCTCGGGTTACGACACGCAGAACTCCCAGTGGGTCGTCAACCTGAACTTCAAGAGCGACGGTTCCCGGATCTGGGGCGACTTCACCGCGAAGAACACCCAGAAGCAGGCCGCGTTCGTCCTCGACACGCAGGTCGTCTCCGCGCCGACCATCCAGTCCGCGATCCTCGGCGGCCAGACGCAGATCACCGGCCGGTTCAGCCAGACCGAGGCGAAGGAACTGGCGGACGTGCTGAAGTACGGCTCGCTGCCGCTGTCGTTCGAGTCCTCGGACGCGACCACGGTGTCCGCCACCCTGGGTCTCGCCTCGCTGCAGGCGGGCCTCATCGCCGGTGGCGCCGGTCTGCTGATCGTCTTCATCTACTGCCTGTTCTATTACCGGCTGCTCGGTGTGCTCACGATCCTGTCGCTGGTTTTGGCCTTCTCGCTGGTGTACGCGGTCCTGGTGCTCCTGGGGCGGTGGATCGGGTACACCCTCGACCTCGCGGGCGTCGCCGGTCTGATCATCGCGATCGGTATCACCGCGGACTCGTTCGTCATCTACTTCGAACGACTAAAGGACGAGATCCGGGAAGGCAGGACGTTCCGGTCCGCGGTCCCGCGAGGCTGGTCCCGTGCCCAGCGCACGATCCTCGCGTCGGACGCGGTCAGCTTCCTCGCCGCGGCGATCCTCTACCTGCTGGCCGTCGGTGACGTGAAGGGCTTCGCGTTCACCCTCGGCATGTCGACGGTCCTCGACCTCGTCGTGGTCTACCTCGTGACGCATCCGCTGGTCGCGATGGTGTCCCGGTCCAAGTCGAAGTTCCTGTCCAACCCCAAGAATCTCGGCCTCGGAGCCGTGCAGCAGCTGGGTTCGGAGCGCAAGGCCGCGGCTCGTACCGCCTCCGGCCGCCCGAACGTCAAGGAGGCGTGACCGTGGTCGACGACCAGAACACCACCGCGGGCAAGCGCGAGAGCGTCTTCCACCGCCTTTACGTGGGCACCGGCGCGTTCGACGTGGTCGGCAAGCGCAAGCGCTGGTACCTCTTCTTCGGCGCGTTGGTCCTGGTGTGCATCGCCTCGATGGGGGTCAAGGGCTTCAACTTCGGCATCGACTTCGAGGGCGGCACCCAGATCCAGCTGCCCGCCAACGGCAAGAGCGGGCAGATCACCGAAGAGCGGGCCAGGGAGGTCTTCGCCGACGCGCTCGGCAAGCCCGCCGACGAGGCGCAGAAGGTCGGCAGCGGGGTTTCGTCGACCATCCAGCTTCGGTCGGACACCTTGGACTCGGCCCAGGTCGCCAAGGTGAAGCAGGCGCTGTTCGAGCAGCTGGGCCCGATCGGGACCAACGGACAGCCCAGCGTCCAGGCCATCAGTGACAGCGCCGTGAGCGCGTCCTGGGGTGGGGAGATCTCCCGGCAGGCGCTGATCGCGCTCGGGGTCTTCCTGCTGGCGGTCACGTTGTTCCTGGCGTTGTACTTCGACCCACGGATGGCGGCCGCGGCACTGGTCACCCTGCTGAACGACATCGTGGTGACGGCGGGTGTGTACTCGCTGATCGGCTTCGAGGTCACGCCGGCGACCGTGATCGGTCTGCTGACGATCCTCGGCTTCTCGCTGTACGACACGGTGGTGGTGTTCGACAAGGTCCGCGAGAACACGCGCGGCCTGCTCGGACTGACCCGCCGGACCTACGGCGAGGCGGCGAACCTGGCGCTGAACCAGACGCTGATGCGTTCGTTCAACACGTCCTTGATCGCGGCGCTGCCGATCCTCGGCCTGCTGGTGATCGGCTACATCCTGCTCGGCTCCGGCACGCTGCAGGAGCTTGCGCTGGTGCAGCTCACCGGCACCGTGGTCGGCGTGCTGTCGTCGGTCGCACTGGCGACGCCGCTGCTGGTCGACTTCAAGATGCGCGACCCGAAGTACCGTCAGCAGGCCGACAGGGTCGCTTCGCGGCGCGCGAACCAGGCCCGCAAGGCCGCCGAGCGCGACGACGACTTCGACCCGAACGACGAAGAAGCGCTGGAAGCCGAACTCCGCAAGGAGAAGGCGTACGCTGCCGCGGCGAGCGTCCCGGCCCGGAACCAGAAGGCCCACAAGGGCCGTCCGTCCGGCAAGCGCAAGAGGTAGAGCCGGGTTTCAAGCGCTAGGAAAGGTCCTTTCATTGCAAATTCTGCAATGAAGGGACCTTTCCTAGCGTTCAGAGCCCGGACGCACGACACGAGAGCAGGGAAGTACATGGAGCTGGACAAGGCACTCGACCTGATCGCCGAGGTGCCGGACTTCCCGGAACCCGGCGTGCTGTTCCGGGACCTGAGCCCGTTGTTCGCCGACGCCGCCGGCTTCAAGGCCGTCACCGACGCGCTGGCGGCCACCGTCGGCCCCGACGTCGACCTGCTCGCGGGTGTCGAAGCACGCGGCTTCCTGCTGGCCGCCGCGGTCGGCTACTCCCGTGGACTCGGCGTGGCGCTGGTTCGCAAGCCCGGCAAGCTGCCCCGGGTGGCGGGACGGGTCGATTACGCGCTCGAATACGGCACGGCGACCGTCGAGTTGCCCGAAGGGATCGTCGAGCCAGGGCAGCGTGTCGCGATCCTCGACGACGTGCTCGCCACCGGTGGCACCGTCGCGGCCACCTGCAAACTGCTGGAAGACGCGAAAGCACAGGTCACCGGCGTTTCGGTGGTCATGGAACTCGCCGGGCTCGGCGGTCGTTCCGTGCTTGAAGGGCGTCATGTGGAGGCCCTCCGGGTGTGTTGACCGGGCGTACCAAGTGGGCCGCGAGGGGGAGCGGCTACTCTTGTTGTCCGAAGGCCGCACGAAGCGCAGGAGGTGCGGGTGAGCCAAGAGCTCGATGCCGCGGTGTCCTCGAAGGACGGCACCGAGCAGAACGGTGTGTCGCGACAGGGGGCCGCGCCCACGCCCTCCGCGACGCGCCGGGTCCGTGCCCGCCTCGCCCGCCGGATCACCGCACAGCGTGCCGCGCCGGTCAAGCAGGTACTCGAACCGCTCGCCGTCATCCACCGCGAGCTGCACCCCAACGCCGACCTCGCCCTGCTGCAGCGCGCTTACGACGTCGCCGAGGAGCTTCACCGCGATCAGCGGCGCAAGTCCGGCGACCCGTACATCACACATCCGCTCGCGGTCGCGACGATCCTCGCCGAACTCGGTATGGACACCACGACGCTGGTCGCGGCACTGCTGCACGACACCGTCGAGGACACCGGCTACTCGCTGGAGAGCCTGAAGGCCGACTTCGGCGAGAAGGTCGGTGAGCTGGTCGACGGCGTCACCAAGCTGGACAAGGTCAAGCTCGGCACGGCGGCCGAGGCCGAGACCATCCGCAAGATGGTCATCGCGATGGCGCGTGACCCGCGGGTGCTGGTCATCAAGCTGTCCGACCGGCTGCACAACATGCGCACGATGCGCTTCCTGCCGCCGGAGAAGCAGGCCCGCAAGGCGCGCGAGACGCTGGAGGTCCTCGCCCCGCTGGCGCACCGGCTCGGCATGGCGACGGTCAAGTGGGAGCTGGAGGATCTGGCCTTCGCCATCCTGCAGCCGAAGAAGTACGACGAGATCGTCCGGCTGGTCGCCGATCGAGCGCCTTCGCGCGACACGTACCTGCGGTCGGTGATCACCGAGCTGACCAGCAACCTGGAGGGTTCGCGGATCACCGCGAAGGTCGAGGGACGGCCGAAGCACTACTACTCGATCCACCAGAAGATGATCGTCCGCGGGCGCGACCTCGACGACATCCACGACCTGGTCGGCGTGCGGATCCTGGTCGAGGACGTTCGTGACTGCTACGCCGCGATGGGTGTCGTCCACGCGCTGTGGCAGCCGGTCCCCGGCCGGTTCAAGGACTACATCGCGCAGCCGCGGTTCGGCGTGTACCAGTCGCTGCACACGACGGTGATCGGACCGGACGGCAAACCGCTGGAAGTCCAGATCCGCACCTACGAGATGCACCGCACCGCCGAGTACGGCATCGCCGCGCACTGGCGGTACAAGGAGACCAAGGGCACCCACAACGGGAACGCCGTGGACGTCGACGAAATGGCGTGGATGCGTCAGCTCCTCGACTGGCAGCGGGAAGCCGCGGACCCTGGCGACTTCCTCGAATCGCTGCGCTACGAGCTCGCCTCGCGCGAGATCTTCGTGTTCACGCCCAAGGGTGACGTGATCACGCTGCCGGTCGATTCGACCCCGGTCGACTTCGCCTACGCCGTGCACACGGAGGTCGGGCACCGCTGCATCGGCGCCCGCGTCAACGGCAGGCTCGTCGCGCTCGAGCGCAAGCTCGAGAACGGCGAGGTCATCGAGATCTTCACCTCGAAGGCCGAGACGGCGGGCCCGAGCCGCGACTGGCTGCAGTTCGCCGGTTCACCCAAGGCGCGCGCGAAGATCCGCCAGTGGTTCGCCAAGGAACGCCGCGACGAGGCGATCGAAGGCGGCAAGGAGGCCATCACCAAGGAGGTCCGCAAGGTCGGTCTCCCGATCCAGCGGCTGGTCTCCGCCGATTCCATGGGCGCGGTCGCCACCGAACTCCGGCACCCCGACATCAGCTCCCTGTACGCGGCCGTCGGCGAGGGCCACACCAGCGCGAAGCACGTCGTACAGCGGCTGGTCGCCCTCATCGGCGGGGTCGACGAGGCGGAGGAGGAGCTCGCCGAGCGCGCGACCCCGTCCACGGTCACCCGCCGCCGCGGCTCGAACGACGTCGGCGTCGTGGTGAAGGGAGCCGGTGACGTCTGGGCCAAGCTCGCGCGCTGCTGCACGCCGGTGCCCGGCGACGAGATCCTCGGTTTCGTTACCCGCGGCGGTGGGGTCAGCGTGCACCGCACGGATTGCACCAACGCCGACGACTTGACCGCGCAGCCCGAGCGGCTCGTGGAGGTCGAGTGGGCGCCATCAGCCTCGTCGGTGTTCCTCGTCGCGATCCAGATCGAAGCGCTGGACCGGCACCGCCTGCTCTCGGACGTCACCAAGGTCCTCGCGGACGAGAAGGTCAACATCCTGTCCGCGTCGGTGACGACCTCACGTGACCGCGTCGCGGTCAGCAGGTTCACCTTCGAGATGGGCGACCCGAAGCACCTCGGTCACGTGTTGAAGGTGGTCCGAGGTGTCGAAGGCGTCTACGACGTCTACCGGGTGACTTCGGCTTCCTAGGTTCCGCGGACGAAGGCCCACGCACTGCGGTTGAGGGTGTCCTCGATCCCGGTGAAGCCTTCGGCCGGGCTGATCTCCTCCTCGACCAGGTCGAGGTCCGGGTCGTCGGCCGTGCCGCCGCGGCCGTCGGGACCGACCGCGTACATCGCGGCCGGATTCCCGCCGGGGTCCATGATCCCGGGGACGTCGTTGGTGAGGTTCGTGTGCCAGCTGCCCGACATATGCCCGGCCTCGTGGCTGGTGACGTTGCCGACCGCCCGGCCGAGGAACGCGATCTTGTCGCTGTCCGGCCCGAGGTAGGTGTTGAGCGACCACGCCGGTCCGGCCGGACGGCTGATCTCGTCGAGCAGGACCAGCGCGGTCTCCTCCTTGCCGAAGTTGCCCGCGTCGATGGACTGCGCGATGCCGATGGTCTGGATACCGGACTCCAGGACGGTGCCGCCGACGACGACCCGGCTGACGTTCGGCTGCCCCCACGGATCGGCGTGGTCCCGGCTGTCGAGAACGCGCAGCGCGAACCTCGGGTTGGTGCCCTTGGCGATCAGGTCCCGTTCGAGGTTCTCCTTGACGGTGGCGACGATCGCGTCGGTCAGCGCGCGTTCGTCGCCCGCGGTGAGCCCCCACCGCGGCAGGAAGGCGGACAGCGGGGAGAGGTCACGGATCCCGCCGCCCGAACCGAAGACCGCCGTGTTGACCCTGGCACCGTCGAAGTCGAGGAAGATCGTGTGCACGCTGCCGCGCGGGGCGGTTTCCGTGCCAGGCCGGAACGCTTCGAGTTTGACGTCGTACGCGCCTTCGCCCGCTTCGACGCCGAGCCGGTACCGGCCGTCCTTCGGTGCCACGAAGTCGACGACGGCGTTGCCCCCGCCGGGCATCGGTGAAGTGGAGGCGAAGATGAAGGTGAAATCCTGCGAGGAGCCGAACACCTCCCGCCCGGCCGGGTCGAGCACCGCGAGCCGCGTTCCGCCGCCTGCCACCGACGCGCCCAGCACGTCCCCGGCACGCAGGTCGAACGAGTAGTAGTCGAGGTCGCCGCCGCTCTTGCCGCTGGTGATCGCCAGGTCGTACGGGCCCTCCGTCTGGACACCGCTGCCGGTACCCGGTTTCGTGGGATCACCAGGCACGCCGAAGGGACCTGAACCCACCATGAGGAAGTACTCCTGGCCCGGCGGGATGGTGAAGGCGAGCGCGGAGTCACTCGACCCGCTCGCGTTGTCGTTGACGGCCCACACGTTGCCGTCGACGTCGAACAGCGCGAGGAACGTGTCGAGGCCGCCGGTCGGCGTCAGGGTCCGCGCCGAGAACGTCACCGGAGTCGTCGCGGCGCTCAACCGGTAGAAGTCGAAGTCACCCGTGCCGTCACCGGCGCTGCCGTACGGGCCGTCGCCGATGACGCCGCTGGTACGGGCGGCCCGGCGATCGGCGCCGACGCCGGTTTCGCTCGCGAGACCGAGAGAGTCATCGGGTTCGGCGGCCGGAGGCAGCGTGGGGATCGAGGCATCGGGTTTGAGGTCGCCGGTCAGCCGCACCTTGGGGTTCTTCGAGCGCTGCGTCCCGAAGCCCGCGATGTGTTCGGCGGTGGCGGGGGAGTCGTTGGCGCCGCTGGTCCCGGCCTGCTCTTTTTCCGCGTACGGAAGGGGATTCTGAACCGACACTTCGGAGCGGGCGATGTTCTTCGCCGCCCGGTCGCGGGTGACGGCCGCCCAGTCGACGGTCCCGAAATGCGAAGGGAACATCAGCAGCGGGTCGGGTTGGGTACGTCCGGGCGCGGCCGTCGACTGTCCGCTCAGCAAAGCCGAAGTGAGCAGAGTGGCCGCGAGAATTCCGAGCACGCGTTTCGCCATCGAGTTCCCCCTAGCTCGTTGGACGACCAGAAAACCACAGGGGGGAGGCGTTGAAAGCCGCCTTTCGGGTTCTCATGTCGTGGGCCGTCTTGACCACATTCGACGGGCACCGGCGGGGCCGCGCACTAGGGTGCGGAACATGACTGAAGGGTTCGAATTCACTCGCGACGGCGAGGTCGCCCGGCTGACGCTCACCAGGCCGGAGAAGATGAACGCGATCACCTACGGGATGTGGTCAGCCATCCCGGACGTGGTGGCGCGGGTGGAGGCGGACCCGGAGATCAAGGTGCTCGTGCTGACCGGCGCGGGCGCACATTTCTCGGCGGGCGCGGACATCAGCGAGTTCCGGGACCTGCGGTCCACGGCCGACGCGGCCGAGACCTACGACAAGGCCGTCGACGGGGCCGTGGCGGCGCTGACGGCGTCGCGGAAGCCGACGGTGGCGATGATCCAGGGGAACTGCATCGGCGGTGGCTGCCAGATCTCGGTCGCTTGCGACTTCCGCTTCGCCGCGGAGGGTTCGCGGTTCGGCATCACGCCGGCGAAGCTCGGCATCGTCTACCACTTCGACTCGACACGGCAGCTGGTCTCCCTGGTCGGCCCGGCGAACGCGAAGTACTTCCTACTCTCGGGCGAACTCGTCGACGCGCGGCGGGCGCGGGAGATCGGGCTGCTCAACGACGTCTATCCCGCCGAGGAGCTGGAGGCGTCGACGATGAAGTTCGTCGAGACGCTGGCTTCGCGTTCGCAGGCATCAGTGCGCGGGATGAAGCGGATCATCGAGAAGATCGTCGCGGGACAAGAGGAATCCGACGCCGAGGTGGACGAGATCCGGTTGGGCGCCTTGCACGGCGAGGACTACGCCGAGGGCGTTGCCGCGTTCCTCGCGCGGCGGCCGCCGAAGTTCACCTACCGCTGACGACACGTGGACGCGACCGGTCCCGCCGCGAGTCGTCCGGCTGGACACGCGTGTTGGCCGACCAATCACGCGTGTCGTCCATCGGAGCACACGTGCGCGCCCGGCAGCAGGTACCTGAACACTTTCGGCTCTGACCCGAATCGCCACCCACGACCAACCGGCCCGCCTCCCACCGGCAGCCGGGTACCTGTGGCGTCCGAGGCTGGGGCTCGTGACGAACGCGTGCTCGTCACGAGCCGGTCCAGGTGGACGTCCAGGCCGCGGACCTTGCCGTCGCGGACCTGCATCGCGGTGAAATGACCGTAACCGAACGCGCCCGCCAGGTCTTCCGACCTGGCGGGCGCGCCGTTGAGCTCCAGCTTCACGTCAGGCGTTGACCGTGACGCCGGTGAACTTGACCTCGGTGTTGGGCGGGCCGGTGCCGTCGCCGTTGCCGGCCTGGGCGTTGGCGCCCGCCTTGGCGACCTTGTCGAGCACCTTCAGTCCCTCGTCGGAGATGCTGCCGAAGACCGAGTACTCCGCGGGCAGTTCGGCTTCGCCGTAGACCATGAAGAACTGGCTGCCGCCGGAGTTCGGCTGCTGCGTCTTCGCCATCGCGAGGATGCCGCGGCCGTACTTGATCTCGGGGAACGCCTCGTCCGGCATCGTGTAGCCCGGACCGCCCATGCCGCTGGCCTCGGGGTCACCGCACTGCAGCATCTGCAGGCCGGTGGTGCCGAGCCGGTGGCACTTGGTGTCGTTGAAATAGCCCTGCTGCGAGAGGCTGATGAAGCTCTGGACGGCACAGGGCGCGAGCGCCCGGTCCAACGTCAGCGGAATGTCGCCCGCGGTGCTCTTCAGCACGAGGTTGACGGTGCCGTTCGACGAGACGTCCTTGCCTTCGGGCTTGTTCACCTGCTTCGACGCCTTCTTGGTGGCGTCGTCCTTGAAGTCACACGTCACCGGGTTCGCCAGCGGCGTCGCCCGCTTGGGCATCGGCGCGCGTTCCGTGGGGATGGTGACCTCGGGGGTCGGAGGAGCCGAGCTCGGGGAGGCGTCGGAGGCGGCGTCGTCACCACTGTTACTGCTGACGATCCACCACACCGCGCCTGCCACGATCGCGACGACGCCGACGACCGCCACCGCGCCGACGATCTTGCGCCGCTTGGCCTTTTCGGCCCGTCGCACGATCTGTCGCTCGAGCTTGCGCTTCGCGGCTTCGCGGCGCTGCTGGTTGGTCGGCACCCGCCCTCCCCGTTTCCACTCGATGTTCACACGTCTGAGGTGGGGGAAGTCTATGGGCACAGCCTGTGAGACCCCCGTACAGGGGCCGCTAGGCTTACTTGATCGTGATCAGGGCCATCCTGTCACCTGTTCGGCGGAAGATTCGAGGAGGCGTTTCGTGCTGGTTGTCGGATTCCCGGCCGGCCCTCTCGAAGCCAACTGCTATCTGCTCGCCCCCGAGGGCGGCGGGGAGTGCGTTCTCGTCGATCCCGGCGAGGACATCGGCGAGCCTCTCGAGGCCGCGCTGTCCGGGCACGGGCTCACGCCGGTCGCGATGCTCGCCACCCACGGCCACCCGGATCACGTCGCCTCGGCGGCCGAGGTCGGCGCGCGCCATGGAATACCGCTGTATCTGCATGAGGCGGACAGGCCACTCCTGGCCGCGGACGCCGGGGAATGGAAGGACGGGATCGTGCCACTCGTCGAGGGCCCGCTCAGGCTGGCCGGACTGGAGATCACGGTGTCCCGTACGCCGGGCCACACCGCCGGTTCGGTGATCTTCGGGCTGTCCTCCGCCGAGGGTGGCCGGATCGTGCTCACCGGCGACAGCCTGTTCGCCGGTTCGATCGGGCGCTCCTCCGGCGACGGTGACGAACTCGTGCGGTCCCTCGGTGCCAAGGTGATGACGCTGCCCGACGACACCGTCGTCCTGCCGGGGCACGGCCCGGCCACCACGATCGGGCAGGAGCGCGCGGGCAACCCGTTCTTGGCCGGGACGGGATCGTGAGCGAGATGGCCGAGCGGGCAGGTGTGCCGGAGACGCCCGAGCGTCTTCCGTTGTTCCACGACGACCCCAAGCTCCGCCGCCGTCGCGGCTGCTCCGGCATCGCCGGTGTCGTGATCTTCGCGGCCGCGTTCGGCGGGATCGCCGGGCTGATCGGCGGTGAGGTCGCCGGGCTCGTCGTCGCCGGCGTCATCGCGCTGCCGCTGCTCTACGTCATGTGCTACAACCTGCGCCGCCGTGTCTGGCTCGAAGGCGACACGCTCATCGTGCGGACCTGGGGTCTGCGGCGGATCGCGCTGACCGAGGCCGAACGCATCGACCTGGTGATCAGCGACGTACGCGGTACCCGGACGGTCAGCCTGCTGGTCAACGCGGGTAAACGGCGCAAGGTGGCGAAGGTCGACCTGGCCGTCTACTCCGGTGCCGGTGGCCGGGAACTCGGCGTCCTGCAACTGCGCAGGCTCGCGAACGCGCTGCTGAACAACACGGACGCGAATGGCCTGGTGTTCTCGGAACTGCTGGTGGCACAGCTGAAGTCGGAGGCGCGCGGGGACGCGGCGGCGGAGCGGCCGCTCTACCGGCTGGCCTCGGCGGCACCCGCCGGGAAGTACATCCAGCGGTTCACGATGGAAGCCGTCAGCAGGTTCGTGGCGACGTTGGAATGAAAGCGGCGGAAATCGTCCGGGCCTCGTGCGTGGTAATGACGGTTCTAACCGTCATTACCACTCACGAGCTGCGGTCGCTCGCGTGAAGTACATGATGGCGCCCTTCCTTGCGCCTAGCGCAGTGATGGGGGCCTTCATGTACTGGGGAACGCGTGAAGGAGCCCTTTCCTCGGCTCAGCCGAGGAAAGGGGTCCTTCACGCGCCGCTGTTGTGACTGGTGGTGCTGCTGGGGCTTGTGAGGGTTGTCCGGGGCGAGCGAGGGGAGCTTGGGGGGACTCTGGGTCCCTTAAGGAGTCCTTCACGGACCGGCCGCAACCCGGCTCACCCGCCGTAGGACCTAAGAGGCCTTTGGTTATTGAGGGGTAAGGCAAATATGGCGTGGCCTGCGCCCTCGGCAAGGGAACATTCCCGCTGCCGGGCGATAAGCGCGGTCGGGAGCCGGTCATGCCCCCAATGCCACAGTGGAGACAGTAAGGCTGCCATGACCAGCACGTCTGCTGTGCGCTTCCCTCGAGGTTGGCAGCCCGCTGCCCATGTCGCGAAAGCCACTTTCGGGACACCACACGTCCCGAAAGTGGCTTTCGCGACATGGCGGGAACACCGCTGCCCCAGCGTCGACGCGTGATGTCCTGAAGGCCCCCGTTGAGACCTTCAACGTCTCAACGGGGTCCTTCAGGACACGCCACCTTTGCCTTACCTCTCAATAGAACCGTCATTACCACTCACGAGGGTTGAGGCTCCTGCGGCTCCCGCGAGGCGATCAGCGCGGCCAGCACGGTGGTGACCGGTACCGCCGCGACGATGCCGACGCTCCCGGCCAGCGTCCGCACGATCTCCTGCGCGATGTCCTCCGCCCCGAGGATCGAACCGAGTCCCACGCCCGAGAGCGACGTGTAAAGCAGCACCGGCAGCGCCGCACCCGCGTACGCCATCACGAGCGTGTTGACCGCCGAACCGACGTGGTCACGCCCGATCCGCAGGCCCGCGCCGTAGAGCTCGCGCCAGCCGAGCGACGGGTTCGCCCGCCGCAGCTCCCACACCGCGCTCGTCTGCGTCACCGTGACGTCGTCGAGTACGCCGAGCGCGCCGATCACGACGCCTGCCAGCAGCAGGCCCCGCGCGTCGATCCCGTGCCCGAGCGAACCGATCAGCTGCGAGGTGCTGTCGTCCAGTCCGGTCAGCGACGCCGCGGCCGAGAAGATCGCCGACAGGACGCCGATCAGGATCAGGCTCACCAAGGTGCCCAGCACCGCCACCGAGGTTCTCGCGGACAGCCCGTGGGTCAGGTACAGCGCGACGAACATGATCGCCCCCGCCCCCGCGATCGCCACCAGCAGCGGACTTTCCCCGGCGAGGATCGATGGCAGCACGAACAGGGCCAGCACCAGGAAGCTCAGTCCCAGCGCGATCAGCGCGGCGAGCCCCTGCCATCGGCCGAGCACGATCACCGCGAGCGCGAACAGCCCGGCGAGCAAAAGCAACGGCGTGCCGCGCTGGAAGTCGACGATCTGGAACGACGCCGGGTTCGCGGCGTCGCCGCCGTTGTAGGAAAGCACCACCTTGTCGCCCGCGGCGAACCGGGGCGTGCTCGGCTCGATCGGGAGGGTCAGCTTCAGCGGCTTCCCGGCGCCGGGACCGTCGGTCATCGTCAATTCGCTGGTGAGACACGGTTTCGCGTCCGGCGACGGCTCGCCGACCTGGACCTGGCCTTCGGCGAGACACGGACCGGTGATCGTCGCGGTGATCGTGGCGTTCACCGGCGTTCCCTGTGGGAAGGCGCTTTTCGCCGGATCCTTGCCCCACGGGTAGAGCAGGACCATCCCGGCGACGGTCGCGACCGCGAGCGGGATCAGCAGCCACATCAGCAGCAGCCGGACGCGGCGTGACGCGGGCGCCGCCGGTCCGCGGCCGTGCGAGTGCCCGTGCCCGACCGGCGCGGGTTTCGCTTCGGGTTTCGGTTCGGCGGCGCGACGTCTGCCCGGTTCGCCCGGTCGCGGCCGCTCGGCCGGGGGACGCGGACGCCGGACGCCTTCGGGCGGGGTCCGGCGCGGCGAACGGGACGTTCCGGGCGGACGATCGGACGGGGTGTCCGTAACCCGGCGAATCGGGCCGGTGTCGTCGTCGGAGATGTCGCGGCGGTTCACCCGCACATCCTGCACAGCCCGCGTCGGACCCCGCGCGTCGGCCCTAGCCGAACGCCTGCCGCAGATGGACCCGGCGGTAGGCGGACGGGGGAGTGTCGAAGTGGTCGAGGAAAGCCTGGCGAAGCGTCTCGGTGGAGCCGAAACCGCACCGCCTCGCGATCGACGTGAGCGGAAGTTCGGTGCCGCACAAAAGTTTCGCCGCGTTCTCGGTCCTCGCCGCCCGGACGTACCGGCTGGGCGTGGTACTCAGATGCGCGTCGAACAGCCTGGTCAGCTGCCGGGTGCTGATGCCCGCCCGTTCGGCGAGCACGGTGGTGCTGAGATCACCGGCGAGGTGTTCGGCGACGTACGCGGTGATGTCGCGGACCAGCCGGTTCTCCGGCGGCGGACCGGACAGGAACATGCTCACCTGTGCCTGATTGCCCGGCCGCTGCAGGTAGGTGACCAGCATGCGGGCGGTCTCCCTGGCGAGGCTGGGCCCGTGATCCTCCTCGACGAACGCGAGGGTGAGATCGATCCCGCTGGTGACGCCTGCCGCCGTGTAGACGTTGCCGTCGCGCACGTACAGCGGAACCGGGTCCACGTTCACCTGCGGATAGTTCGTCGCGAGCCGGTTCGCGTACCGCCAATGGGTGGTGGCGCGGCGCCCGTTGAGCAACCCGCACGCGGCCAGCACCGTGGCGCCGGTGCACACCGAAGCGACGCGACGGCTGCGCTGCGCGAGCCTGCGGATGTGGGAGACGATCCGGGGGTCGGCGGCGGCGGTCTCGTGGCCGGTGCCGCCCGCGACGATCAGCGTGTCGAGTTCGCCGGTCACCTGGTCGAGGCGGTGCTGTGCCTGCAGGGTCAGGCCGGATTCGCAGCGAATGCCGCGTCCGTCGACGCTGGCGAGCATGATCTCGTACCCCGGCCGCCCGCCGAGTTTCGTCGCGGCGTCCAGGACGTCCGACGGACCGGCGATGTCGAGCAGCTCGGCGTGGGTAAAACCGACGATCAACACTCGTCTGGGTGAACCCGGCATGATCGAACGCTAGCAGCCTCACCCGGCCGTAGGACGTAGTTCGCAGGAATCCGGACATCGGGCCCACGCCGGTTCCTCGGCTAAGACACTGTTGCCCCATGACAGAGGACAAGAAGACCATCGCGTTCGTCGTGTACCCGGGGATGACCCCGCTCGACATGGTCGGACCGCTGACCGTGCTGGACGGTATGGCGAGCACGGTGCAGGAGTATCGGACGGTCGTGGTCGGCGAGACCAAGGACCCGGTCGTCACCGACAACCCGCTGAAGCTCGTGCCGACCCACACTTACGACGAAGTCCCGTCGCCGTACGCCCTCCTCGTGCCCGGCGGCGCCGCGCCGACGCTGAAGGCACTCGCCGACGAGAAGCTGATCGACTACGTGCGCGGTGCCGCCGCGAACGCGGAACTGGTCACCTCGGTGTGCACGGGCTCGCTGGTGCTGGGGCAGGCGGGGCTGCTGGAGGGCCGCCGGGCCGCGACGCACTGGATGTTCCGGGAACTGCTGCGTGCGTTCGGCGCCGAGCCGGTCGCCGAACGCTGGGTAGAGGACGGGAACGTGATCACCGCCGCCGGGGTGTCGGCGGGGATCGACCTCGCGCTGCACCTGGTCGAGCGGCTCGTCGGTGCCGAGATCGCGCGGACGATCCAGTTCGTCATCGAGTACGACCCGGAGCCGCCGCTCGGCGCGCTCGACTGGTCGAAGCGGCCGTATGGGGATCTCAAGCCGTTGCTGGAGCACACCTTGAACGACGCCCTCGCGGACGAGCCCGCCTTGCGGGACAGGCTGCTCGCGCACACCGGGACGTGAGGGGGGCGGCCATCCGGGTGAGAAGCGGTAAATCGGTGACCCCGCCGGGTTAGATTCTGCCCACCCGTCCAGGTGATAGGTGCTTCGTGGAGTTCAAGGTGCTCGGCCCGCTCTGGGCCTCGGTCCCGCTGCCGTCGGCGGCTCAGCCCCGGCTGGTGCTCGGGGTGCTCTTGGCCAGGCCGAACGAGTTCGTTCACCGGAACACCCTCGTGGACGAACTCTGGCCGCAGGGGCCGCCGTCGAGTGCCGCCGCCGTCGTGCAGATGGCGGTTTCCAAACTGCGCAAGGCGTTGTCCCCCGGATTGGCGGTGGATGACGCCCGGCAGCGGCTGCGGTCGGGGCGGGGTGGCTACCGGCTGACCGTGTCGGAAGGGGAACTGGACGTCGCCGGTTTCACCGGTCTGACCGCGGCGGCCGCGACGGCGACCGGTGGCGAGCGCAAGGCGCTGCTCGATCGGGCACTGGGGTTGTGGCGAAGCCCTGCGTTCGCCGACGTCCCGGCCGGCCCGCTCCTGGAGGCGCACAAACTGTGGCTGGAGGACCGGCGATGCTCGGTACTCGGCAAGCTCGTGGAGCTGGACCTGGCGGCCGGTGACCACAAGGCGGTCGCCGACCGGCTCGGGCCGGAACTGGCCGAGCGGCCGGGTGACGAGCGCCTTGCCGGATGGCTGGCCGAGGCACTGCACGGGCTCGGTCGCCGGGACGCCGCGCTCGCCGTCCTCGACCGGTGCCGTCACGTGCTCTGGGAGCACGCCGGCGTTTCGCCGGGAGAAGACCTGCTCGCGGTCCACCGGCGGATCGCCGGAACCGGCTGGTCGGCAGGCGGCCCGCCCTGCCGTCTGCCGCCGTCGACACCGGATTTCACCGGCCGGGCAGGCGAACTGGCGGAGCTGGGGCGCGCGCTGCGCGGTCCGGCGCCGGTGGTGCTGCACGGCGCGGCGGGCGCGGGGAAGAGCGCGCTGGCCGTCCACGCCGCGTGGCGGGTACGCAAACGGTTCCCGGACGGTCAGCTCGTCGCCGACCTGCGTGAAACCGGCGAGGTGCTCACCGGGTTCCTCCGCGCTCTCGGCCTCGCGGAAACGGAACTCCCGCCGGATCGGGCGGGACTGATCTCCTTGTGGCAAAGCCATACCGCGGACCGGCGGCTGCTGGTGATCCTCGAGAACGCGCGGTCCGAGGCCGAGGTGCGGCCGTTGCTGCCGACCGGTCCCGGCTGCGCCACGATCGTCACGACCCGGCGACGGCTGGCCGGGCTCGTCGGTGCCCGGCCGATCGAGGTCGGTCCGCTGTCCTACGCGGAGTCGCGGGTGCTGCTCGGCGCGATCATCGGGGAGGACCGGCCCTCGGCCGAACCCGACGCCGTCCGACGGCTGCTGGCCTGCTGCGACGGGCTCGCGCTGGCGGTGCGCGCGGCGGGAATGAGGCTGCTGCAGCGACCGAGGCTGAGTATCGCCGAGTTCGCGACCCGGTTGGAAAACGAGCGCCTGCGCCTCGACGAACTCACCGCCGGTGACCTCGCCGTCCGTCCGGTGCTCACCGAGGCCCTCGCGGAGCTGTCGCCACGGCAGCGGAATTCCTTGCGGTTGCTCGATTTTCCCGGCGCCGTCGAGATCGCCGACTGGTTCGCGACCGCCCTGCTGGGCTGTTCCTCCCGCGAGGCGGCCGAGCTGCTCGACGAACTGGTGGACGAGCATCTGCTCCACGCCGCACCCGATCAGGCGGGCTTCCTCCGGTACCGGCTGCCTGGCCTGACCCGTCTCGCGCTTCGGGTACCGGCGGATCCCGAAGCCCTCGAACGCGCGTTGACAGTCACTGCGGCATTGGCCGAACACGCGATTTCCGCGCTCGGCGCCGAGTACTCACCTGTCCGCCGGATGGACGCGCCCGCGGCGGCGCTGGACCGCGTCGCGGCCGACCCGATCGGCTGGCGCGAGGCGGAAATCGCGAACCTCGCCCTCGCCGCCCGGACCGCGAGCGGCCACGGCTGGACCGAGCTGGCGGCGCGGCTGGCCGACGCCCACGGCGATCTCGTCGGCCCCCGGCGCGGCGGTTCACTGGCGTTGCTCGGGTTCGACATCGTGCGTGAACGCCTCGATCTCCCCGCGGAGGCGGAAAAACTGCTGAAGCTCGGCCATTCCCACGCGAACGCGGGTGACTTGGCACGAGCGCGGACGTGTTTCGCGTTGGCCGAGGCCAGATTCCGGTCCGCGGAGGATCGGCGGGGCACCGGGGCCGCACTCGTCGCGCTCGCCGACGTCGACGCGGACTCCGGCCGTCCCCGGTCGGCCGTCGACGCGTTGCGTGAGGCACTGGACCTGTACCGGGATTGCGGTGACCTCTCCGGGCAGGCGATGGCGTCGGCCCAGTTCGGCTCGGTCTGGGACGACCTCGGTGACTTCGGGCGGGCGAAGGAGTGTTTCGAGGCGAGCCTGCTGCTTTCGCTCCATTGCGAGGACGGGCGGCAGCACGACCGGTCCGCCAAACGCTACGCCGATGTCCTGCGCCGGAACGGTCGCCTCGACGAAGCCGGTGATCTGCTGACGAGTGCGCTGACCGGTACCCGGAGCTCGCGTGAACGTCACTGGGAGGCGCACGTGCTGCGCAGCCTGGGCGATCTCCACGCGAAGGCGGGGGACGCGGGGGAGAGCGAGCGGTGTCTTACGCGGTCGCTGGAGCTTTTCGAGCACGTCGGCCACCGGCACGCGGCCGCCTACACGCATCGGAGTTTCGGCGAATCCCTGCGTCTGGCAGGTGAAGCGGACCAGGCGGAGGTGCATCTCGGCCTCGCGATGGACACGTTCCGCGCGCTCGGTGACCGCCGGGGCGGCGGATACGCCTTGCTCAGCCTCGGCCGTCTGCGGGCGGACGAAGGTGTCGCGACCGAAGCCGCCGAAGGACTCCGCACGGCGGCCGGGTTGTTCCGGCAACTGGGATTCCCGGTGTGGGAACTACGCGCGCTCCGGGATCTTTCCGCCGTCGACCGGGACGGGCGGCAGCGGGAACGGGCTCGTGAAGCCTTGACGAAGATCCGCTTCGGTGCGATGCCGGGATAACCCGGAGGGGGAGCGGTGGCCTCCGCGTTTGGCGAAGTTATGGCGCCGGTCTGTTGACTCGAGTCCGGGTGAGCGGACTTCGCGCCGTCCTGGATTCGCGGGACTGGGGGTGACGGCGCGTGCTCGTGGCCGGGTGACGCCTTCCGAGGGCAGGAGGCGTCACCCGGTTCGACGCCTAAGCGGCTACGTGCAGGATCGCGTCCGCGTCGTCGAGTAGTGCTTGGTCGAGCGGGAAGTAGCCCTGCCGCGGAGTGGTATCGGTCCGGACGCGAGCGGGCGGGACCTCGGTGGCCGGGAGCAGCCCCCAGCCCGTGGTGATGTGCTTCTGCAGGAACCCTTCGTAGGTGTCGGCCTCGGGAGCCTGAAGCCCCATGGCCTCGCTGCGGCCGAGACTGGTCGCGACGAAGGTGTACCGATCGCCGAGCAGCGGGGAAACCAGCCCGCCGGCGGCATCCGTCCCGGTGCGCCGGAGGTGGAGGTTGTGTGAGAACACCATCGTCGCGCCACGACCGGCCTCGGCGGCGCGGATGTCCAGCAGGTTCCGGGCCATGATCGCGTCCCGGACGGCGGAGAGGCGCTGATATCGCTCGCCCTGGTCGAGAGGTTCGGCGCACTGCCGGTGATAGCGCAGCAGATCGATGCCCGCCATGAGGTGGATTTCGGCGCGGGACCATCCGGCGTTCGGCTCGCGGGCGCGCAGTGCGGTCAGGAGATCCGACGCGATCGCGCGCAGCCGGTAGGCCTCCGCCGTCGCCCCCGGTGACCCGGCCGGGTCCATCACCGCTTCCGTACGGCTCCAGCGTTCGTCGTCACCCGCCACACTCGCGATGTCCCGGGACGAGCCGAGGTAGTCGGCGGCGTATTGGAGGTACCGCCGCGGGCTGGGGGCGGAGAAGGTTTCCGTCTGCGTGTCGAAACCGTGGAACGACAGGCGTTCCTCGGGCGGGCGGTTCTCGTTGTGCTCGCGCAGCCAAGCGATCAGCTGCCGATTCGCATCCAGGGCGCCGAAGTCGTGACTGAAGCCTTCGCTCATCGCGAGGTCGAGAGTCCCGGTGCCGTCTTGGACGAAGTCGTTCGCGGTGAGGGCCGACACGCGGTCGGTTTCGAGCGCGATGGAGCGGAAACCTCGGTCGACGAGCTGCGCGAACAGGTCGTTGCGGATCTCCGCGAAGACCGGGATCGCGTGCGTGGGCTCGCCCAGGCCGAGCAGGTCGCACGAGGGGGTCACGAAGTCTCGAATGTCTTGACTCATGGGGTTCAAGCCTATCGTTGATGCCTCGGTTGAGACTCTGACGCAAAGCTGCAGGTCGCCATGGGGGAAGTTTCAAACGGTGGTGAGGGGTAGGGGTCGGTGAGCGGTCGGTGCGGTTGGTCGTGGGGGGGGGGGGGGGGGGGGGGGGGGGGACACCCCCCCCCCCCCCCCCCACGACCAACCCAACCCACTTCGCAACAATTCCCCTTTCCCGCGACTCGCCCCCATTCCTTTCGTGCGCTATAAACTTAAAGAACCCTTCGCGCGCGAAGGTGCTTCGCCCGCGAAGCGGCGCTTCGCAGGAATGCGCGAGCGCAAGTTATCAGCAGTTGAGGTGAATTACCGCGTGGCAGTGACTGCGCGGCCGGAGTTCGGCTCTACTTTGGCCCGCATGGTTGAGAAGGATTCGACGGCGCGGACCCGGGAACTGGGCCACCGCATGAAGGCGTTCCGGCAGCGCAGGCACTTCAGCGGAGCCGACGTCAGCCGCCGTAACGGCTGGTTGCAGAGCAAGGTCACGAGGTGGGAACAAGGGCTTCGGGAGCTGTCCGTGGTCGACGCGGCGCTGTATCTCGCGACCTGTGGCGAGGCGGAACCCGAGCGCGATCTGCTGCTGGAACTCACGCAGCCGGGCAACGACCTCTACTGGGTGCGGCCGTACTTCGACGAACTCGTCGATCCGATGAAATCCCTGATGATCCAAGAGAATCTCGCGCACACCCTGGTGCGCTACGAGTCGCTGACGTTACCCGGGCTGCTGCAGACCGAGCCGTACGCCCGCACCACTTACGAGCTGATCGGCAACCGCGGCCAGGCGCGACTGGACCAGGTCGTGAACGCCAGGATGGACCGGCAGAAGCTGCTCCAGCGGGATCGCCCGCCGCGGTGCCGGTTCTACGTTCACGAACGCGCGCTGCGTTCGGTCATCGGTGGCCCGCGGATCATGCACGAGCAACTGTTGCACCTCGTCCTGTCGGCGAATCTGCCTTATTGTTCCATTCGCATCGTGCCCGAAACGAACGAAGTGAGCAGAACAATCGAGAATTCGTTCACCATCATGGAATTCACCGAGCATCCCGCGGTGGTGTACACGGATTCTTATGCGGCCGGAGTGTTCATCGACGACCGGGTGGCGGTCGAAGCGTACTATTCTCTTGTTGCGCGACTGGAAAGCGATAGCCTGACCGAGGAGAAGTCGCGGCAACTGCTCGCCGAGTGGGCCGACCGGTACGACCGGATGGAGGAATGACCCGATCGGGGTTTCCCGGCACCTCATCCGGGGGTAATCCTTCCAGGTAGCCGAGGAGAAGGAGTTCGTGGTGGCGAAGACTCAGGGTGGTGCCCCGGTCGCCGAGGCGGAGATCGAGCGGAAGTACGACTTGGCGGCCGATCGGCCCATCCCGCCGCTGGTCCCGGCCGGTCCCGTCACGAACCAGGCCGAACCGAGGGTGGACGTCCTCGACGCCACGTACTTCGACACCGCAGACTTCCGGCTCGCGCAGGCGGGCATCACGCTGCGGCGCAGGCTGGGCGGAAGCGATGAGGGCTGGCACCTCAAACTCCCGGTCAGCGAGGACAGGCGCGAGGAACTGCGTGTCCCGCTGTCGGGTAAGCCGGACAAGGTGCCCGGCGCACTGGCGAAACTGGTGCGCGGGCACACCCTCGGCGCCAAACTCGTCCAGGCCGCTCATCTGCGCACCGAGCGCACGTCGTACGCCTTGCTCGACGCGGACGGTCGCGAACTCGCGACACTGACCGACGACGTCGTCACCGGCGAGGCCGGTGGCGAGAAGGCGCACCTCGACCGCTGGCGGGAGATAGAGATCGAGCTTTCGCCCGGCGCCGACCCCGCGGTACTCGACAGTCTGGATCGGGCTGTCGTGAAGGCGGGTGCGGAGCGGTCGAGGTGGCCGTCTAAGCTCCGGCGACTGACTGACGAGCTCGTCCCGTCGGCGGCGGGAGCGTCCGGTTCGGTGCTGGCGGACTACCTCTCCGAACAACTGGACGCGTTGCGCCGCAACGACATCGGGGTTCGCCGGGACGTCGAGGACGCGGTCCATCAGATGCGGGTCGCGAGCAGGCGGCTGCGGAGCGCGCTGCGGACGTTCCGGCGTTCCCTCGATGCCGACGTCGCGAACGGGCTCGCCGCCGAACTGCGCTGGCTCGGTGGAGAACTCGGGCCGGCGCGGGACACCGAGGTGATGGCCGAACGCCTGCACGACGAGGTCAAGGCGCTCCCTCCGGAACTGGTCCTCGGCAACGTCGAGCAGCTGATGACGCGGCACTTCGGGCGCGAAGCCCAAGAGGCGCAGGCGCGCGCCATCCGGGCGCTCGACAGCAAGCGGTACCTAGATCTGTTGCGAGCACTGGAGAAGCTCGCCGCGAAGCCGCGAAAGATCAAGGATGGCAAGAAAGAACTCCGTAAGGCAGTGGCGCGTACGGACCGGAAGCTGCGCAAGGCCGTCGCGGCGGCCGTCGAGCTGGAGCCCGGTGCGGAGCAGGACGCCGCGTTGCACGAGGTGCGCAAGAAGGCCAAGCGTGCCCGGTACGCCGCGGACACGGTGCGGCCGGTGAGTGGCAAGAAACTTCGAAAATGGCGGAAGAACGTCAAGGCGGTGCAGAGCACGCTGGGTACGCATCATGACGTGGTGGTCACCCGGGACCTCCTGCGACTGCTCGGACTCCGCGCCTACGCCGAAAGTGAAAACGCTTTCACGTACGGTCTCCTGTATGGCCGTTCGCTGGCCACGGCCGAAGCCGCGCACCGCCGTTTCGCCGGGGAATGGCAAGAGGTACGTAAAGGTTCTCGCCCGAAATGGCTCAAATGAGCTAGCCCTCCTTGACCTCGCGCCGCCGCCGAGTACCGTCGATGGCACTTGGTGGTCTGGAGAGAGGCGCCCCCAATGTTGCCTGGCAAGCGTGTTCCCGGCGACCCGCCTCCCTTGGCCGTGACCAGCAGCCGCCGTCCGGACGGCGTCCTCGTCCTCACCGCGGTGGGGGAGATCGACGCGGCCACGGTCGGCCGGTTCCGCACCGAGCTCAGCGGTGCGTGCGTCTCGGCGAAGCGGGTGATCCTCGACCTGTCCGGCGTTGGCTTCCTCAGTTGTGCCGGATTGCACGCGCTCGAAGAGGCCAATGCCGTGTCGTCCCGGTTCTCGGTGATCGTGAAGACCACGCTGGTGTCGCGCATCTTGGACATCAGCGGGGTCGGCGCCGACCTCGACGTCCGCCGAGATGTCGAAGAAGTCCTGAACTAGTCTCGTTCACCCGTTCGACGCAGTGGATGTTGAGCTCTCCCCCTACCGGGGTACCTATCCCGGGAAAGGGGTTGATCGTATGAACGCCACCACTGGCCCGGTGGTCGGGGCGCGGCCGAAGACCCACCCCGAAGCCGGGCTGATCCTGCTGGCCGGCCTCTACCTGATCGTGGCGCCTTGGATCATGGGTTTCGGCGGGGCCGCGGATCTCGCGGTCAGCAACACGGTCGCCGGACTCGCCTTGGCGCTGCTCGCCGCCGGTCGCACGCTGTCTTCGACGAGGTTCCAGCCGTTGTCGTGGGTGCTTCCGGTACTCGGATTGTGGGCGGCGATCTCGCCGTTCGCGATCCCGACGTCCGACGAGCAGGTCACGCCGCCGACGACATCAGGGATCGTGGGCAACATCGTCGCGGGCGCGCTGGTCGTCGTCGCGGGGATCGTGATGATCGCCCGTGACCGCCGGTCCGCCTGACCGCCGGTTTACTTGACCGACGAGGTGCTCAGCCGTCGAGTTCGACCTCGTCGGCTGAGACGTCCGGCAGCAGGCCACGCCAGCGTGGGTTGCGCAGGCAGCCCGCGTCCGTCCAGCCGCCGAAGACGACCTCGCCGACGATGGTCGGCCGCGACCAGCGCGCGTCCCGTGCCTGTTTGTCCGGTACGGAGCGGAACGGGGACGTCTTGCGCTCCAGGCGGAACAACCGCCGTGAAAGCTCTTCCAGTTCGTCGCCCGCGAATCCGACGCCGACGTTTCCGATGTACCGCAAGCCGTCTTCGTGCGGGACGCCGAGCAGCAACGAACTGAAGGTGCCCGCGCGGCTGCCGCCACCGGGCCGCCACCCGCCCAGCACCACCTGCTGGACTCTCGTGCCGGTGATGGAAAGCCAGTCCCCGGTACGCCTTCCCGGGTGATACGCGGAGCCGGCGCGTTTCGCGATGATCCCGGCGAGGCCGTGTTCGCGGGCGGCCCGTGCGACCGCGCCGCCGTCTCCGAGGTAGTGCCGGGGGACCTGCCAATGCGGTCCGGCGAGGCCGAGCCCGTCGAGGAGATCCCGCCGCTCGACGTAGGGCGATTCGAGGCAGGAACGGCCGTCCAGATGCAGGAGGTCGGCCACCAGGTAGAACGCCGGATACCGGGAGGTGAGCCGTTTCGCGGAAGCCTTCGTGGCACGCGCCCGGTGCCCGAGCCCTTCCGCACTCGGCTTCCCGCCGTCGAAGACGACGATTTCCCCGTCGAGAAAGGCTTCCGTGGCACCGAGTTGCTCACCGAGCCCGCGCAACTCGGGGTACAGGCCGGTCACGTCGTCGCCCGAATCGTCGTAGGCGGTGATCCGGCCACCGGACACCCGGATCAAGGTGCGTCGCCCGGACCAGTCGAATTCATAGGCCCATTCCGCGTCTTCGCCGGTCGAGGGGAGACGTCCGGGCTTGGTCAGCATGGGGGCGAGGAAGGGGGGAAGTTCCGTCCGGCCGGGATCGGCCGGGTCGAGCCGTTTGAGCAGCCAGCCGCGATCGTTCCCGTCCTTCTTCACATTGAGGAAGAGGTATTTCCCGCGCGCCCGCGTCCCGTGGAAGACGACCTCGACCTTGTGGTCGTTGAAGTGCAGTGTTTCGTACCGGCCGGTGTCCCAGATGGTCATGCGGCCGCCGCCGTATTCGCCGGCGGGGATCTCGCCCTCGAAGGTGAGGTATTCCATCGGGTGGTCCTCGGTGTGCACCGCCAGCCGTTCGAGATCAGGCGACATCGGCAGGCCTTTAGGCACCGCCCAGGAGACCAGCACCCCGTCCCGTTCCAGACGGACATCCCAGTGCAGGCTGCTCGCGTGGTGTTCCTGGATGACGAAGAGATCGTCGGACCCGGTTGCCCCATCGCGATCCGGAATGGGTTCGGGAGTCCGTCCCGGTTTGCGCTTACGGCGATATTCGCCGAGTTTCTCCGCCATGGTCGGCCAGCGCACCCCTCTCCGGATCCCGGTCACGCAAGCCTAGCGCCGTTCACCGCCCTTACGTGTGGTGAAGGCCCCTTTTCCCACTGTGAGAGTAGGGAAAGGGGCCTTCACGAAGGGCGGATCAGTCGGTTTCGGCCAACGCCTCGGCGAACTGGGCGGCGTAGAGCCGGGAGTACGCACCGCCGGTGAGCAGCAGTGTTTCGTGGTCGCCCTGTTCGACGATCGAGCCGTTCTCCATCACCAGGATGACGTCCGCGTCGCGGATGGTGGAGAGCCGGTGCGCGATGACGAAACTCGTCCGACCCTCGCGCAGCGAATTCATCGCCCGCTGGATCAGCACCTCGGTCCGGGTGTCGACCGAACTGGTGGCCTCGTCGAGGATGAGGATCGCGGGCTTCGCCAGGAACGCCCGCGCGACGGTGATCAGCTGTTTCTCGCCGGCGCTGACCGTGCCGCCCTCGTCGTCGATGACCGTGTCGTAGCCGTCGGGCAGGGTGCGGACGAACCGGTCGACGTGGGTCGCCTTGGCCGCCGCGACGATCTCCTCGTGCGTGGCGCCCGCGGAACCGTAGGCGATGTTCTCCGCGATCGTGCCGCCGAACAGCCACGCGTCCTGCAGCACCATGCCGGTCTTGGACCGCAGGTCCTCGCGGTCCATCGCGGCGATGTCGACGCCGTCGAGGGTGATCCGGCCGCCGTCGAGTTCGTAGAACCGCATGAGCAGGTTGACCAGCGTGGTCTTCCCGGCCCCGGTCGGTCCGACGATGGCGACGGTGTGTCCCGGATCGACGGTGAGCGACAGGTCTTCGATGAGCGGAGTGTCCGGCGCGTACCGGAACGACACGTGCTCGAATTCGACCTGGCCACGTACCGCCGGCACCCGCGCGGGTTCGGCGGGCTCGGGCTCTTGCTCGTCCGCGTCGAGCAACGCGAAGACCCGCTCCGCGGACGCGAGCCCGGACTGCAGCAGGTTCGCCATGCTGGCGATCTGCGTGACCGGCTGGCTGAACTGCCGCGAGTACTGGATGAACGCCTGGACGTCGCCGAGCGACAGCGTCCCGGACGCCACCCGCAGCGCCCCGATCACGGCCACCAGCACATAGCTCAGGTTGCCGATGAACATCATCGCGGGCTGGATGGTGCCCGAGATGAACTGCGCCTTGAAGCTCGCGCCGTAGAGGGTGTCGTTGTGCTCGCGGAAGACCTCTTGTGCCTCCTCACGGCGGCCGAACACCTTGACCAGCGAGTGCCCGGTGTACATCTCCTCGATATGCGCGTTGAGCCGCCCGGTGGTGGACCACTGCTTGATGAACTGTGGCTGCGCCCTCTTGCCGATCTTCGCCGCGACCAGCACCGAAGCCGGGACCGAAAGCAGCGCGACCAGCGCCAGCAGCGGCGAGATGACGAACATCATCGTGAGCACGCCGACGACCGTCAGCAGTGACGTCACGATCTGCGCGAGGGTCTGCTGCAGCGACTGCGCGAGGTTGTCGATGTCGTTGGTCGCCCGGCTCAGCACCTCACCGCGTGGCTGGCGGTCGAAGTAGCTCAGCGGGAGTTTGGCGAACTTCTCCTCGATCTTCTCCCGGAGTTCGAACACCGCCCGCTGCACCAGGTTCGTGGTCAGCCGGGCCTGCAGCAGCGCGAAGAACGACGCCACGATGTAGAGCAGCAGCACCCACATCAGGACCTGGCCGACGGCGTCGAAGTCGATCCGCTGACCCGGTACGAAGTCGATCGCCGAGAACATGTCGGCGAGGGTGTTGTCGCCCTTCGCCCGCAGCCCGGCGATGACCTCTTCCTTGCTGACGCCCTTGGGCAGGTCCTGCGCGACGACGCCCGCGAAGATCAGGTCCGTCGCCATGCCGAGGATCTTCGGGCCGATGACGCTCAGCGTCACGCTGGCGACACCGGCGGCCAGGATGCCGTAGAGCACGGCGCGCTGCGGCTGCAGCAGGCGCAGCAGGCGTTTCAGCGATCCCTTGAAGTCCAAGGCCTTTTCGGCCGGACCGCCCATGAGGGCGGCGGGCCCACGGCTGAAGACGGCTCCACCTCCGCCCGCTCCTGGCCCGCGGGGCGCGCTCGCTCTCTCGCCCACGCCTTTCGCCGGAGTGGCCGAGGCGCCTGAACTGCCTGAAGTGTCCGTTGTGGACTCGGGCGTGCTCATCAGGCGGCCTCCTGTTCGGTCAGCTGGGACAGCACGATTTCCCGGTAGGTCTCGTTACCGTCCATGAGTTCGGTGTGCGTTCCGCTACCGACGACCCGGCCCTCGTCGAGCACGATGATGCGGTCTGCGTTGCGGATCGTGCTGACCCGCTGCGCGACGATCACCACGGTCGCCTCGGCGGTCTCGGCCACCAGCGCCCGCCGCAGCGCGGCGTCGGTCGCGTAGTCGAGCGCGGAGAAGGAATCGTCGAAGAGGTAGATCTCGGGGCGGCGCACCAGCATGCGCGCGATCGCGAGCCGCTGCCGCTGACCGCCGGAGACGTTGGTGCCGCCCTGCGCGATGGGGGAGTCGAGGCCCTGGGGCATCCGCTCGACGAACTCCTTGCCCTGCGCCACCTCCAGCGCGTGCCACAGTTCCTCGTCGGTGGCGTCGGCCTTGCCGTAGCGGAGGTTGCTCGCGACCGTCCCGGCGAACAGGTACGGCTTCTGCGGCACCAGCCCGACGGCGTCGGACAGCACGGTCGGATCCAGTTCGCGGACGTCGACGCCGTCGACCCGCACGGAGCCGTCGGTGGCGTCCATCAGCCGCGGGATCAGGTTGAGCAGCGTGGTCTTCCCGCTGCCCGTGCTGCCGATGATCGCGGTGGTCTCACCGGGCATGGCGAGCAGCGAGATCTCCTGCAGGACCGGCTTTTCCGCTCCCGGGTATCGGAATTCCACATCGGACAATTCGAGCCGCCCGTGCACCTCGCCCGGGCTGATCGGGTTCAGCGGCAGGACGACACTGGAGTGGGTGTCGAGCACCTCGGTGATGCGCTCGGCACTGACCTCGGCGCGCGGCACCATCATGAACATGAAGGTGGCCATCATGACCGCCATCAGGATCTGCATCAGGTAGGACAGGAACGCGGTCAGCGCGCCGATCTGCATGCTGCCGTCGTCGATGCGCAGCCCGCCGAACCACAGCACGGCGACGCTGGAGGTGTTCATCACGAGCATGACGATGGGGAACATCAGGGCCATGAGCCTGCCGACGATCAGCGAGACGTCCAGCAGCGCCGTGTTGGCCTCGGTGAACCGCCGCCGCTCGTGGGTGTCCTTGACGAAGGCCCTGATCACGCGGATGCCCATGATCTGCTCGCGCAGGATCTGGTTGATCTTGTCGATCCGCTCCTGCATCAGCCGGAAGGCCGGGCGCATCCTCGCGATGATCACGCCGACCGAGAGACCCAGGATCGGGACCACGACCACCAGCAGCCACGACAGCGTCACGTCCTGGTTCAGTGCCATGACGATGCCCCCGACGCACATGATCGGCGCCGACACCATCAAAGTGAACGACATCAACGTCAGCATCTGCACCTGCTGGACGTCGTTGGTGGTGCGGGTGATCAGCGACGGTGTGCCGAACTGGCCGACTTCGCGGGCGGAGAAGTCCTGTACGCGGTGGAAGATGGCGGCGCGGACGTCGCGACCGACCGCCATCGCGGTGCGGGCGCCGAAGTAGACGGCGCCGATCGAGCACGAGATCTGCACCAGCGACACCAGCAGCATCACGCCGCCGACGCCGAGGATGTAGTCGATGTCGCCCTTGACCACGCCGTCGTCGATGATGTCGGCGTTCAGCGTCGGCAGGTAGAGCCCGGCGAGGGTCTGGACGAACTGCAGCAGCACGATCAGCCACAGGTCTCGCCGGTATGGGCGCAGGTGAGTGCGCAACAGCTTCGTCAGCACAACGGTTACTCCCCCAGTGGTGGGTAGGGTGTTACTTCTTGTTCGGTTTCTTCACCGGTTCGCGTCCGGTGAGCGAGGGGACACCGGACGAGGCCTCGCGCAGGAGGGTCTCGACCGTGTCCAGGAACGGCTCGGCGCCCTCGTTCACCAGCCAGTCGAAGAACGCGGTCTTCACCGCGGACTCCACGATCGCCGCCATGAGCCGCGCGTTCAACGCGTTTTCCCGTCCGGCGCCCGCCCGTTCGAGGATCGCCTCGGCCAGCACCTGCTCGACGGTGGCGTGTGCCTTGAGGAACTCGCCGTGCATCGACGGGTGCTGCATCATCGACCGCGCGACCTTCACCGTGCCGCGGTCCGGTTCCCCCGAGCTGCCGTAGGCCTCCAGCGTCGCGGCGCTGACGGCCTCCCACAGTGTCTCCTCGGCGGGCCGCTCGCGCAGCGCCTCCCGCACGCGTTCCTGCCGTTCGACGATGAACGAGCAGATCGCCTCCTCCTTGCTGGAGAAGTAGTTGTTGAACGTGCGCGGCGAAACCCCCACGGCGCTGGCGATGTCCTCGACGCGGACCTGTTCGACGCCCTTCTCCGCCGCGAGTTTCAGCGCGGCTTCGCTCATGGCGCGCCGTGCCGCGCGCTTCTTGCGTTCGCGTAGTCCGAGTGGAGCGGCCGGGTCGGTGGTCACGGCGGCAAGGGTAGAGAAAAGTTGCGTGTCACGCAAATTTATGCGCACTCCGCACTTTTCGGACACGACACGACGCGGGCAACGGACAAATTGAGCCGAATGGCCTAGCGTGCACCGCTCACCAGCCGCAACGCTTTCGTTATCACGTCACTGCCAGCGGTTGAACGGAAACCGGTTGTGGACACCGATAGTTCCGTCTGCTTGCATGTCGGACGTTGTCACTGGGGAGTGCAACACGGGTCCGGGTACGCGAAGAGAAAGAAGTGGAAGCACATGGTGACGCGGGCTCGAGGCTTGCTTGACCGCTCACGGGTTCTTCTGGACCGCTCCCGGGTCGCCGCGGCGCAGTTCCTCGCCGCACCGCCCCGGCACGCCCCGGCGGCGCCGCCCGCCGAACCGGCGGCGGAACAGCGGCCTGCCGTGGAGGCGCCGGACGCCGGAGCACTCGCGGGTGTCTGTTCCAACGTCGCGTTGCGCGACCTCAACCTGCTCGACCAGTTGCTCGCGCAGCTGGAGACGATGGAGGCGGGGGAGGAGAACTCCGACCGTCTCGCCGAGCTCTACCGGCTCGACCACCTGGCGACCCGGTTGCGGCGCAACGCCGAGAACCTGCGCGTCCTCGCCGGCCGTGACGCCGACGACGCGGCGACCGGGACATCGTCCGTGCTCGACGTGATGCGGGCCGCGATGTCGTCGATCGACCACTACTCGCGGATCACGATCGGCCGCGTCGTCCCGCTCGGCGTCGTCGGTTTCGCCGCCGAGGACGTCAGCCGGATCCTCGCGGAACTGTTCGACAACGCGGCGAACCAGTCGTCGCCGAGTTCACCGGTCAGCGTCAGCGCGCATCTCACCGAACAGGGAAGCGTGCTGATCCGCATCGAGGACGAGGGCATCGGCATGCCGCCGGAACGTCTCGCGGTGCTGAACGAACGCCTCGCCGCCGGTCCCGTCCTCGACGACGATTCGGTACGGCATATGGGACTCGCCGTCGTCGGCAGGCTCGCCGACCGGCACGAGATCACCGTCAAGCTCGATCGCCGCACCCCGCACGGCACGGTCGCGACCGTGCTGCTGCCGGTCCCGGTGGTGTCGGAGCTGGCCGAGACGCAGTGGTCCGGCACGCAGACCGTGGTGTTGCCGCAGACGAAGATCGCCAACGGAGCACCTTTGGGCAGCCCGGTCGCGACGCCGTCGGCGCTGCCGAGGCGCCGCCCGGCGCCGTCGGCGGAACCGGAGCAGAAGCCCAGCCCGCGTCCGCGTACGGCCGTCCCGCCGCCCGCCGACGGCGGTACCACGCCCAGTGGCCTGCCGCGCCGGGTTTCCCGCAGTATCAGGACTTTGCCCGACGAACCGGCCCCGCCGACCACCCCGCCCGCCGACGCGGCGGACGGGCACGAGGCGCTGCTGGCCGACCTCGACGCCTTCACCGACGGCGAGCGCGCCGCTCTCGATGACCGGCGCGAGCGTGAGACCGGAGGAAACACCCAGTGACCGCCCAGGACGCGACCACGGATTTCACGTGGCTGCTCGACGATTTCGTGCGCAAGGTGCACGGCGCCAGCCACGCGCTGATCATGTCCGTCGACGGTTTCCCTTTGACCGCGTCGGAATCGGTGTCGAGCGACGACGCCGAGCAGCTCGCCGCCATCGCGAGCGGCCTGCTCAGCCTCGCGGGCAACAGCGCTTCGTTGTTCGGCAAGGGAAACTGCGAGCAGATCATCATCCGGCTCACCCGCGGCTACTTCCTGTTCATGGGAATCGGTGCCGAGGCGGGACTGGCCGTGCTCACCGAACCCGACTGCGACATGAAGGTCGTCGCCTACGAGATGACCCAGTTCATCACCAACGCCGGTCACGCCCTCACCCCCGAGGTGCGTGCGGGACTCCGGCAGGTCCTGACCGCCCGACGGCCGCAGGCCTGAGAATCCGGAGAAGGAAGGGATGACCGTGTCCAGCGACCAAGCTCCGGACCGGCCCGTCAAGATGCGCAGCCGCAGAATCCGGCCGTACGCGCTGACCGGCGGCCGGACCAAGAGCAGTCACCTGCTGCTGGTGGAGACCCTGATCTCGGTGCCGCGCTACGACCCGGCGCTGGCCGAGGCGCTGATGCCCGAATCGCGTTCGCTGTACGAGCGCGCCCGCGATCGCTCGTCGATCGCCGAACTGTCGGTGGGGCTCGACCTGCCCCTGGGCGTGGTCCGTGTCCTCATCGGCGACCTCGCCACCCAGGGCGCGGTCTTCGTGCATCCGACGGCACACGCCTACAACCACGATACGAACGTGCTCGAGAGGATCCTCGATGGACTCAAGCGCCTCCCGGTCTGACGCCGATCTGCTGGCGATTTCCGCCAAGATCGTGGTCGCCGGTGGATTCGGCGTGGGCAAGACGACGTTCGTCGGCTCGGTTTCCGAGGTCCCGCCGCTGAGCAACGAGGCCTGGATGACCGAGGCCGGCGCCGGCGTCGACGAGCTGGTGCCCCCGGGAACCAAGTCCACCACCACGGTCGCGATGGACTTCGGCCGGATCACGCTGCGGGAAGACCTGCTCCTGTATCTGTTCGGCACGCCCGGTCAGGCCCGGTTCTGGTTCCTCTGGGACGACTTGTCGCGCGGTGCGCTCGGCGCCGTGGTGCTGGTCGACACGAGCCGCATCGACCAGTCGTTCGCCGCGATCAACTACTTCGAGAACGACTCCGAACTGCCGTTCATCGTCGCGGTCAACCAGTTCGAGGGAATGCCCGTGCACGACCTTGACGAGGTCCGCGACGCGCTCGCGCTGTCCCCGGACATCCCGCTGGTCACCTGCGACGCGCGCGATCCGAAGTCGGCGGTCGCGACGCTGCAGGAGCTGGTGTCGCACACGTTGTCCCTCGCCGTGGTCTCCGGGCCCGGTCGTGAATTCGTCGGTTCAGTGGGCTGATTCTCTTACTGGAGGAATGTCGAGGATGCGCAAGGTTCTGATCGTCGGTGCCGGGCAGTCGGGGCTGCAGCTGGCACTGAGCCTGCTGGCCCACGACTACGACGTCACGGTGATGTCGGCGCGGACGCCGGACGAGATCCGGTCCGGCAAGGTGATGTCGACCCAGTGCATGTTCCACTCCGCCCTGCAGCACGAGCGCGACCACAAGCTGAACTTGTGGGAGGACGAGACGGTCCGGGTCGAAGGCCTCGGCGTGTCGATCGCCGGCCCCGACTCCAGCCGGGTGCTGGACTGGTTCGGGCCGCTGGAGCACTACGCGCAGTCGGTGGACCAGCGGGTGAAGATGGCGGGCTGGCTCGAACTGGTCGAGGAGCGCGGCGGAAAAGTCGTCATCCACGGCGTCACCACCTCGGACCTGGCGCCGCTGGCGAAGCTGTACGACCTCGTGGTGATCGCCGCGGGCAAGGGCGAGCTGGTCCAGCTGTTCGATCGCGTCCCGGAGCGTTCCCCCTACACCGAACCGCAGCGTGCGCTCTCGCTGGCTTACGTACACGGTCTCGAGCCCCGGCCGGAACACCCGGACAAGGCCGCCGTGCGGTTCAACATCATCCCCGGGGTCGGCGAGCTGTTCATGATCCCGGCGTACACGCTGAGCGGGAACTGCGACATCCTGTTCTTCGAGGGCGTCCCCGGCGGGCCGCTGGACTGCTGGAACGACCGGCCGTCGCCGCAGCAGCACCTCGACCGGATCCTGTCGCTGATGAAGCAGTTCCTCCCGTGGGAGTACGAGCGGTCCAAGAACGCCGTGCTGACCGACGAGAAGGCGACGCTGGCCGGTGGCTACACCCCGGTCGTGCGGAACGCGGTCGGCAGGCTGGACTCGGGCACGGTGGTGCTGGGCATGGCCGACGTCGTGGTCGCCAACGACCCGATCACCGGGCAGGGTTCCAACAACGCGAGCCACTGCGCGGCGTCCTATCTGGACTCTATCCTCGAGCGCGGGGACAAGCCGTTCGACGCCGAGTGGATGACGGCGGCGTTCGAGAAGTACTGGGAGTACGCCCAGCACGTGACCATCTGGACCAACGCGATGCTGCAGCCACCGCCCCCGCACGTGCTGCAGATCATCGGCGCGGCGGGGGAGAACCCCGCCGTGGCGAAGCGGTTCGCGAACGGATTCTCCGATCCCACCGACTTCCAGCACTGGTTCCTCGACCCGGCAAAGGCGGAGAAGTACCTGGCCGAAGCGTGATTTCCGGACCGCGACCGTCCCGCGATCGGGTTCACGGGACTGTCGCGGTCCGACGTTTCGGGCTACCGTTGTTACCGAGCGTGAGTACGGTCGGTAACGGCGGTGGAGGTGCGGCGCGATGCGTTCGATGTGGAAGGGCTCGGTGTCGTTCGGGCTGGTGAGCATCCCGATCCAGCTTTACGCGGCCACCGAGAACAAGAACGTCTCGCTGCGCCAGGTGCACGAGTCCGACGGTGGCCGGATCCAGTACAAGCGGTTCTGCACGATCGACGGTGAGGAAGTGCCCTACGCCGAGATCGCCAAGGGTTACGAACTGCCCGACGGCGAGATGGTCGTGCTCACCGACGAGGACATGGCCGAGCTGCCACTGGCGTCGTCACGGGCGATCGACGTGCTCGAGTTCGTGCCGCTGGAGTCCATCGACCCGATCAACTTCGACAAGACCTATTACCTCGAGCCGCAGAAGAACGCGGTCAAACCGTACGTCGTCCTGCGTGACGCGCTGCAGAAGGCGAGTCACGTCGCGATCGCGAAGGTCGCCATCCGGCAGCGGGAGGCCTTGGCGGTACTGCGGGTGCACAACGACGTCCTGATGATGACGACGATGCTGTGGCCCGACGAGGTCCGCGTCCCGGACTTCGGTTTCCTGCACGATGATCCGCCGCAGGTACGGCCGCAGGAACTGACGATGGCCGGATCGCTGATCGACTCGCTTTCGGAGCCGGTGTTCGAGCCCGAGAAGTACACCGACTCCTACCGTGAGGCGCTGGAGGCCATGATCGAGGCCAAGGCCGCGGGGAGTGAGACGACGAAACCGAAGGCCGTCAGCGCGAAGGGTGACGTCGTCGACCTCATGGAGGCCCTGCAGGCGAGCGTGAGCGAGGCGAAGAAGAGCCGGAAGTCGTCGGGGTCGTCCGCGAAGAAGGCCACCGCGGCGAAGAAACCTGCCACGGGCAAGCGAACCCCGAAGAGCGCCTGACCTTCCTTTGTGGACAGTGTGGCCGGACTCACCAGGCCGGGTCTCGCGACACGCCGCGCGTATGCCAGGATCTGTCGTCCCTCGGTGGTAGTAAGGCAATCGAGGAGAACTTTTCCGAAGCGATCTTGAATCCGATCGCGGGAGGCGGCATGAGCATGGAGTGCGCGTTCTGCGCCGACGGTCTCGACCACTGCCACGGAACCCTCGTGGTCCACCGTGAAGGTGGGTTCACCGAATGCAGTGAGGACGGCTGCGTCGACTTCGACTTCGCCCGGCACACACTGACGATCGAGTGCTTCGACGTCGACGGTGGCTGCACGTGCGCGGAGGTCGAGGCCCGGCTGCTGTTGCGGGCTTCCTGACCGGCGGCGAATACACCAGTCCGGCCCGATCGGGGCGATCAGGACCGATTGCCACCCGAAGGTGTATGCATTCGTGTACATCTTGGCCGTGAATGTGTTAACTATGACGGGGTCCTCCGGCTCTCCCTCCCCCTCGGAGCCGGGGGACCCCTTCATGTCACGGTGCTTCCTTCGCGGTGTCGTGGATCGAAGCGCCGTCGCACGCGCACACCGCTTCCCAGACGCCGTCCCCGTCCGCGTAATCGGTCGCGGGAAGTGTCCCCAGTGGACCGAGGACGTCGTCGCCCGCTCCGGCCGCCGCGGCGGCCCGCAGGAGTTCGTCGCGTCCGCACGGGTATTTCGCCGCCGTCAAGTAGGGGCGGGGGTCCGTTCCGGGCATCGGCTCTCCCTCCTTCTCCTCGTCCTGGGTGGTTACCCGATGGACGGGGAACGGAAACAGAACGGGCACCCGGCGTGAGGGGTACGCCGGGTGCCCGTCCTCTTTCAGCGCTGGTACCGGGGGCTCAGTACCAGATTCGATTCGGTGCTCAGTACCAGTGGGCGCGACCGCCGATGGCCTTCCCGGTGTTGCCGAGGACGGCCAGGATGATGCCGATGACCGCGAGCGCGATCCCGATCGAGTACAGAACGGGGATGCTGGCGATGACACCGATGACAATCAGGATGACGCCGAGAATGATCACGGGGCACCTTCTCCTTCGTAGTCGCCCGGCCGAGTTGATGCCGGGGTGTGGCTACTTAGGGAATGCCCGGTCCACGGCCGGGGAAACAGGTCCATCCGGCGGCAGTTTTCACGCATTCGGCCTAGTGCCCTCGCTCTCGTGAGTGGTAATAACGGTTCTAACCAAGGGTGTTTGGGTACCTACGGTGGGTGAGCCGGGAAGCGGCCGGTCCGTGAAGGACTCCTTGAGGGACCCAGAGTCCCTCAAAGTTCCCCTCGCTCGTCCTGGACGCCATCACAAGCCTCAGTAGCACCATCAGTCACAACGGCGGCGCGTGAAGGCCCCCTTTACGCGGCTCAGCCGAGGGAACTCTTCACACCTTCGCGAGTACATGAAGGCCCCCTTCACTGCGCTAGGCGCAAGGAAGGGGGCCATCATGTACTTCACGCGAGCAAAGCCGCAGGCCACGCGTAGGGCCCTAGGAGACGGTTCTATTTGAGAGGTAAGGCAAACGTGTCGCGCCCGCGGTCGGTTCAGCGACCCGGCGTGACACCGGGCCGAGACATCGACTGTGTGGATCTTGGTGCGTCAGATGACCAGACATCCACACAGTCCGGCGTCGCCGGCCAGGTAGCGAAGGCCTCCTTCGCTACCTTCAGGGTAGGCAAGGGGCCCTTCACGGCAGCGAGCCGATCACGCCACCTTTGACTTACCGCCCTCTGACCGTCATCGCCACTCACGAGACATGCCTCAGTACCGGTAGTGGTCCAGCTTGTACGGGCCTTCGACGTCCACGCCGATGTACTCGGCCTGGCGCTTGGTCAGCTTCGTCAGCCGGACACCCAGCGCGTCGAGGTGCAGGCGCGCCACCTTCTCGTCGAGGTGCTTCGGCAGCACGTGGACGTCGGTGGTGTATTCGCCCTGCTTCGAGTACAGCTCGATCTGCGCGATCGTCTGGTTGGTGAAGGAGTTCGACATCACGAAGCTCGGGTGGCCGGTCGCGTTCCCGAGGTTCATCAGCCTGCCCTCGGACAGCACGATGATCGAGTGCGCTTCGCGGTCGCCGGTGGCGGGGAAGACCCACTCGTGCACCTGCGGCTTGATCTCGATCTTCTGAATGCCCGGGATCTTCGCGAGGCCGGCCATGTCGATCTCGTTGTCGAAGTGCCCGACGTTCGCGACGATCGCGTTGTGCTTCATCTTGGCCATCTGGTCGGCCATGATGATGTCGAAGTTGCCGGTGGTGGTGATGAAGATGTCGCCGCGCTCGACGACGTCGTCGAGCTCCACGACGTCGAGGCCCTCCATCGCCGCCTGCAGCGCGCAGATCGGGTCGATCTCGGTGACGACCACGCGGGCGCCCTGACCCCGCAGCGATTCCACCGCGCCCTTGCCGACGTCGCCGTAGCCGCAGACGACGGCGACCTTCCCCGCGATCATCACGTCGGTGCCGCGGTTGAGACCGTCGATGAGTGAGTGCCGGATGCCGTACTTGTTGTCGAACTTCGACTTCGTCACGGAGTCGTTCACGTTCATCGCCGGGAACAGCAGCTCGCCTTCCTTGGCGAGCTTGTAGAGCCGCTTGACGCCGTTGGTGGTCTCCTCGGTGACCCCGCGGACCTCCTTGGCGATGCGGGTGAACCGGCCGGCGTCACGCGCGAGGCTCTCGCTCAGCGTGCGCAGCACGGAGTGGTATTCCTCCGGGTCGTCTTCGGTCGGCTGCGGGACGGCACCGGCGGCCTCGAACTCGACGCCCTTGTGGATCAGCATGGTCGCGTCGCCACCGTCGTCGAGGATCATGTTCGGGACGCGGCCGCCGCCGAAGTCGAAGAGCTGGTCCGTGCACCACCAGTATTCGGCGAGCGTCTCGCCCTTCCACGCGAACACGGCCGAGCCCGAGGGAGCGTCGACGGTGCCGTTCGGGCCGACGACGACGGCCGCGGCCGCCTCGTCCTGCGTGGAGAAGATGTTGCAGGACACCCAGCGCACCTCGGCGCCCAGCGCGACGAGCGTTTCGATCAGCACGGCGGTCTGGACGGTCATGTGCAGGGAACCCGCGACACGCGCGCCCTTGAGCGGCTGCGAGGCGCCGAATTCGCGGCGCAGCGCCATCAAGCCGGGCATCTCGACCTCGGCGAGGCGCAACTGCTTACGGCCGGCCTCGGCGAGGGAAAGGTCGGCGACGGCGAATTCGATCCCGTTGACCTTGGTCAGGGTGGGGCTCACAGGTTCTCCAATCGTGAAGGAAGGCAGGGCGGAGCGGTTCTTCTCGCCGATGGCGGGAAGAACGGAGTCAGCGCGGGAGTTCAGCGTGCGGCCTCGAAGACGGCGACAGCCGGAAAAGTGTTACAACGCAAAAAGGACACCTCCGCAGTGGGAGGCGCCCTTACGTCAGTCACAGCGGGCCGAGCGTGGCGGAAGAATTCCGTCGCAGCGCCTCTCGGCCCGAAACCAGAATGGCAAAGCGCCGCGAGCGCTGTCAAGGCGACGCGGATCGCGCCGCCGCCGAGGGGAATTCGGCGCGGACACCCAGCAGGCGGACCGGTCTGCCGAGGTCGAACATGTCGAGTACGGCCAGCGCCGCCTTCTCGATCTCACCAGGATCCGCCGTAGGTGCGGGAAGGGTCACGCTGTGGGTGTGGGTCAGGAACGGCGCGAACCGGACCTTGACCGCGACCCGCGCGGCGGGCCTGCCTTCGTCGGCGACGTCCTGGGAAACGCGTTTCGCCAGCGCGACGACCTCGGCGGCCATGGCCCCGGGGTCGGTCAGGTTCTGCTGGAACGTGGTCTCACGGCTGCGGGACCGGGCGATATACGGCGTCGCGGTGACCTCGGCATCGCCGATTCCGCCGGCGAGGATCCGGTACCACGGGCCGAGCTTCGGGCCGAATCGTGCGGCGAGGTCGGCCGGGTCGGCGCCCGCCAGGTCCAGCACGGTGTGCCAGCCGGCCGCCGCGAGCTTCTTCGCGGTCTTGGTGCCGATACCCCACAGCGCGTCCGTCGGCCTCTCGGCCATGACGTCCCACCAGTTTTCCTGGACGAGACGGAAGATTCCGGCCGGTTTGGCGAATCCGGTGGCGAGTTTGGCCCGCAGCTTGTTGTCCCCGACGCCGACCGAGCAGGACAGCCCGGTCTCCTCGGCCACCACCCGCCGGATGTCGGCGGCGAGGGCTTCGGGATCGTCGGTGGTGGCACCGAGGAAAGCCTCGTCCCAGCCGAGTACCTCGACGACCACGGGGAATTCGCGCAGCGTCGCCATCACCCGGTCGGAGACCTCTTGGTAGGCGGGGGCGTCTGTGGCCAGGAAGATCGCCTCAGGGCAGCGTCTCGCGGCGGTGCGCAACGGCATCCCGGACTGGATACCGAACTCTCGCGCTTCGTACGACGCCGTCGCCACCACGGCCCGTTCGGCCGGATCACCCTTGCCGCCGACGACCACGGGCTTCCCGCGCAGCTCAGGCCGCCGGGCGACCTCGACAGCCGCGATGAACTGGTCGAGGTCGACGTGGAGCACCCACTCCCGGACGGCCATACGGCGAGCTTAGGACCGTTCGGCGATCTCGTCGCGCATGCGCTGCTCGTTCTCCTGCAGTTCCGGCGTGAAGTTCTCGCCGAAGTCCTCGGCTTCGAGGATCTTGCGGATCTCCAGCACGGTGTCGCCGTGCGGGGGAGTGGGGCAGCGCTTCGCCCACTCGATCGCTTCGGCCCGCGAGGCGACGTCGACGATCCAGAAGCCGCCGACGAGTTCCTTGGCCTCGGTGAACGGGCCGTCGGTGACGGTGGCCCCCGCGGCGCCGAGGGTGACCCGCGCGCCCTTCGAGCTTTCCTGCAGACCTTCGCCGCCCACCAGTACCCCGGCGTCGAGCATCTCCTGGTTGAACTTCGCCATGGCGGTCAAGGCTTCCATCGGCGGCATCTTCCCGGCTTCGGAATCCTCGTCCGCCTTGATGATGATCATGAACCGCATGGTCTTCCTCCCAGTAACCGGACGTATCGCCCGAACATTACCGGGGTGCGGGAAGGTGTTCAGTCACGGCCGAACCGGGACAGGTGGACGATCACGGCCGCGGTCACGGTGATCATCCCGATCAGCAGCAAGGCCGGGCTGTTCGTCACCATGCCCAGCAGCATCAGCAGTCCGGCGGTCAGATCGATGCTCAGAACGATCGCCAGCCGGGCAAGGGGAGGCCGTGCCGGCTTGCCGGACCGGAGCCGGGCGGCCAGCGCGGGCTCGGTCAATTCGAACCAGCGCTCGATCTTCTCCAGCTCCTGCCGATCGTGATGGCTCAGCATCGGTTTCTCCTTCGGCGCGCGCCCGCTCGACAACGAGGGAATACCCAGGGCCAGTGCGGTATAAGCATCGAATCCGACCCGGCTTTTGTATAACGACCTATACGCCCGGCGAATGGTGCGTTCGGTTGGATCGCGTTGGCCCATCCGGGGCTTCCGCACGCAGAAAGATCCTCAACGAAGGGAACGATCGGTAGTTTTCGTGATCACGGCCGTAGACGGCTCCACCTGGGAGGAAACGCACGATGACGATACCCACCGAACCGATCGGCAGCATTCCCCGTCCGGCGTATCTCCTCGAAGCGCTCGGTGAGCACGCGGCCGGTCGGCTGGACGCCGACGGGCTCGGCGAGGCGACGGAAAAGGCCATCGTGGAGACCGTCAACCGGTTGGAGGAGACCGGTTCGCCGGTCATCACCGATGGCGAACAAGGCAAGCCGAGTTTCGCCACGTATCCCTTGGCGGGACTGACTTCGCTCGCGCCGGACGGCGTCGTCATCCCCTTCGCCGACGGGCACACCCGGCAGCTTCCGCGGCTCACCGCCGGTCCGTTCCGCTATCAGACCTACGCCGCTTCTTATCTGCGCGAGGCCAAGAAACACACGACCAAACCGGTGAAGCAGGCGGTGATCGCGGCCTCGGCGATCGGGCTGATCTATCCCGGTGAGGAATTGACCGGATACAGCAGAGAACAGTTCATCGCCGACCTGGTGAACGAAGCGGAGGCCGATATCCGCGGCAGTCTCGACGCGGGCGCGGACAGCGTCCAGATCGACTTCACCGAAGGCAGGCTGTCACTGAAGCTCGATCCGTCCGGCGGGCTGTTGCAGTCCTTTGTGGACCTGAACAACGCCGTGCTGGACCGGTTTTCCGAGCAGGAGCGCGCGAGGATCGGTGTGCACACCTGCCCCGGTGGAGATCAGGACTCGGTGCACAGCCTCGATGTCGACTACGCCGCGCTCCTGCCGACGTTGTTCCAGCTGAAGGTGGGCAACGTCTACGTGCAGCTGGCCAGTGAGGCGGATCCCGAGCGAGCGCTCCGCGTGATCGCCGAGCACTCCCGGCCGGAGCAGCGGATCTTCGTCGGCGTGACCGACCCGATCGATCCCCGGGTCGAAACCGCCGAGGAGGTTCGGGACCGGGTGCTTCAGGCGGCGCGGTATATCCCGGCCGAGCGGCTGGGCACCTGTGACGACTGCGGTTTCTCGCCGTTCGCCGACGACACGTCGACGTCGCGGGAGATCGCGTTCGCCAAGATCGCCGCTCGTGTCGAGGGCACGCGTCTCGCCGCGGAATCGCTGTAGCCGGGGCTGATGGGCACCTTCAGCTCTGGACGGCGACCCGGATGCCGAGCCCGACCAGCAAGGTGCCCATCACCGCGTCCATCGCGCGCCGCACCCGTCCGGCGGAAAAGAAACTTCGCAGCGAACCGACCAGTGTCGCCAGGACGAAGGTCCACACGACGGCCACCGCGGTGGCCAGCATCGCCAGCTGCAGGGTCTGCGCTGTCGAGGCGGTGTGCGGGAGGAACTGGGGGAGCAGGGCGAGGAAGAACACCGCGACCTTCGGGTTGAGCAGATTGGTGAGCAGTCCGTGCCGGAACGCCGCCCTCGGCGCGACGACCGGCGTCACCTTGTCCTTGAGTTCGCTGTAGTCGCCGCGGCGCACCGCCAGCCAGGCCTTGACGCCGAGGAAGACCAGATACGCGGCGCCGATCAGTTTCACCACGGTGAAGGCGATCGCCGAAGCGGTGAGAATCGCCGCGACACCGAGCGCGATCGCGACCACCCAGACGAAGACGCCGAGCGCGATACCGAGTCCGGCGGCGATCCCGGCCCTGCGTCCGCCGAGGATCGCGCTGCGGGTCACCACCAGGAAATCCGGGCCGGGCGCCATCGCGCCGAGCAGGCAGACCAAAACGAACGAGAGTGCGGTGGCCCCGGAGATCATCGGCCGATGCTATCCGGCCGGTCGATGTCCCGGACCATGACAGCGCCCGGGACGTCGACACCGTCAGGCGTCGTCACCGTCACCCGCTCGACCTCGGTGAAACCGAACGCCCGGTACAGCGGGACACCGGGCAGGGTCGCGGTCAGCGTCAGCGACGTGAAGCCTTCGGCTTTCGCCGCGAGGCGGCACGATTCGAGGATCGCGCGTCCGAGCCCCCGCCGGGTCCAGTCACCGCGGACGAACATGGCGCGAACCCGCGCGGGCTCGGTCGCCGGGTCGAGCGGGCGGTCGTCGTCCGCCGCGTCGCCGGCGCCCGCGTGCGTCTTGTTGCGCCTGCTCCACCCGCCGCAGGCGACGATCTCGCCGTCCGCCTCGTGCACGAAGTAGGTGCCGTCTTCGATCAAGCGCAGGTCGAGGTGCGCGATGTGCTCCGCCGCGCTCGCGGTCTGCCGCTCGTCGTAGAACCGGGGGAACAACTCCAGCACCGACGCCCGCATCAGCGCGGCGATGGCGGGCGCGTCGGCGAGTGTTGCCGTCCGCTGCGGCGGCGTGTACGTCGTCATGCGCGGAAGATAACCAACGACGGCGATCGCGCCTACTGGATAATCGCGGGATGATCACCGACGACGGCCGGGAGCTCTGGACCTCGGCGACGGGCCGGGGCGAACCGATCCTGTGCTGTCACGGCGGCCCCGGCCTGTGGGACATGTTCGGCACGCTCGATCTCGGTGCGCGGTTCCGGCTGATCCGGTGGGATCAGGGCGGTGCCGGACGATCGGACCCGCGCGGTCCGCACACCCTGGCCCGGATGGTGGCCGACGTCGATGCCGTCCGCGCGTGGCACGGGCTCGATCGCGTCCCGGTGCTCGGGCATTCGTGGGGCGCGCATCTCGGTCTCCTGTACGCGCTCGCGCACCCGGAACGGGTGAGCGCGCTCGTCTACGTGTCGGGCGTCGGCCTTGGCCACGGCTGGCACGCCGAGTTCAAGCGGAACTTCGAGCAGGCACTGGGTGGACGGCTCGCGCGGTGGACCGAGCTTCGCGCGAAGGAGCGTGATGAGGCCGAAGAGCGTGAGCTCGCGGTGCTGCAATGGGCAGCCGACTTCGTCCGGGAAGGAGCCCGCCACGCCGAGGCGATGGCGACACCGTGGTTCCCGATCAACTACGAGGCGAACCTCGCGCTGAGCGAAGAAATGCGGGCGACGTCGGAGCAGGAACTGGTCGAGGCCTGTCGCGCGCTCACCGTGCCGGTCCTGATCATCGACGGAGTGGCGGACAACCGGCCTCGATGGGCGGTCGACTCGCTGGAGCGGGCGCTGCCGTCGGTGACCCGGGTGCGGCTGCCCGGCGTCGGCCACGTGCCGTGGCTGGAGGCGCCCGACGCGTTCCGCGCCGCGGTGCTCGATTTCCTGACCGGTATTGCGGGTCCGTGAAGGCCTCCTTCCCTACCTTGAGAGTCAGGGTCCCGGCAAAGCCGCAAAGTTGCTGGTCGGCACTGTTCTTGGTGGTCTGGATGTGGCATCGCTGATGCCTGCGGGGTTCGAGTGTGGAGGATTTGGGACGGTGAACGTCCCAAATCCTCCACACTCGAGGTGTACCGGGTTCAGGGGCATGCCCCTGAAGTTCTGTTGATCAAGCTTCGCAACCGGGGTGCGACCCCGTGTCTATGAAGGAATTGGGGCACTCAACGTCCTAATTCCTTCATAGACGTCGGCCTGCGCCATGACGAAGAGGTCCCCGACCTGCAAGATTTCGACTTTGCCGGGCCCCTGACCTTGAGAGTAGGGAAGGAGGCCTTCACGGACTTGCCGGCTGGAGGCCTCAGTCCTTGGTGATCGGCTGCTGCAGCTCGGTGACCCACTTCTCGCTGTCCTCAGGGCATTCGAGGTAGTACTCCCGCGCCGGTCCGCTCGCGCGATACCCGTGGGCGTCGACCCATTTCGCCAGCGCCTGGTAGCTGGAGAGCACGGTCTCCATCGACCCCCGGTGCAGGATCGTCGCGGCGGACGGCACCTCGGCGAGGTTCACCGTCGAGAACCCTTCACTTCCGTTCGTTTCGGTCGAGATCGGGGCGGCGGCGTGGATCAGCACCCTTTCTCCGTCGGAGTCGTCTTCGTAGTAGGCGATCAACGGGCCCGACGGCGTGATCGGGCCGAGCGCGCCGAACAGCTCTTTGTACAGCCGCTGCACCACCGGCCCGATCTCCTCGTTGACGTATCCGCTCGCCGTCCGGTCAGCTCGGCGACACGTACCGCGGGCAGGCTTTTGACCACGACGTCTTCGGAAGGCATGGTTCCCTCGCTTTCGATCGACCGGAGCCTCGCTTCGACGGCCTTGAGCCGCGCCTCGTCGGCCGCGATCGCCGCTTCGAGTTCGGCCCGCCGGAGCCGCAGCATCCCGCGCAACTCGTCCACGCCGATCTGGGCGTCGAGGATCTCCTGCACCTGGGTGAGCGTGAAGCCGAGATCCTTGAGCGCGATCACCCGGTTGAGCCGCGCCAGCTGGTCACCGGTGTAGGACCGGTAGCCGCTGAACGGGTCGACGTGAGCGGGCCGCAGCAGCCCGATGGCGTCGTAGTGACGCAGCATCCGGACCGATACCCGGCCGTGTTTGGCGAAATCTCCGATGCTGAACATGACGCCTCCCACCAGACAGCCTGACACGGTGTCACTGTCAAGCGGTCAGCGCACGAGCCGGAAGAACGACCGAACCTCGTCGGTGAAGACGCCCGGCTGTTCGAAGGCCGCGAAGTGCCCGCCTCGCTTGAGTTCGTTCCAGTACCGGATATCGGTGAACCGGCGCTCGGCCCAGCGGCGGGACGGACGCGGGGTCTCGCGCGGGAAGATCGAACACCCTGTCGGCACGGTGATCGTGTCCACAGTGGAGTCGGAGAACCAGCTCGATACCTCGGCGAAACTCTCCCAGTACAACCGGGCCGACGAGGCGCCGGTGCCGGTCAGCCAGTAGAGCGTGATGTCGTCGAGCATGGCGTCGCGGCTCAGCGCGTTCTCCGGGTGGCCGTCGCAATCCGTCCACGCCTGGAACTTTTCGAGGATCCACGCGCACAGTGCCACCGGCGAGTCCGTCAGCGCGTAGCCGATCGTCTGAGGTCTGGTCGCCTGCTGGTTCGCGTAACCGGAACCGTCTGCTTTGGCGTGTTCGAGATCGTCGAGCGACTTCCGTTCGAACTCGGTCAGGTCGTCGAAGGTCGCCGGGTCCGGTGCGGCGAGCGGCGGGTTGAGGTGGATCCCGGCGAGACGCTCGGGGGCTGTTCGTCCCATGAGCGTGGTGATGCTCGTGCCCCAGTCACCGCCCTGCGCGCCGAAGCGTTCGTAGCCGAGGCCTGTCATGAGGTGGATCCACGCGTCGGCGATGCGCTGGATCGACCAGCCTGTGCCGGCCGGTTTGTCACTGAAGCCGTAACCGGGCAGGGACGGGACGACGACGTGGAAGGCGTCGGCCGCGTCGCCGCCGTGCGCGACCGGATCGGTGAGCGGGCCGAGCACGCCGAGGAATTCGAAGACCGAACCCGGCCAGCCATGCGTGAGGATCAGCGGCAGCGCGCCGGGATGCGGGGAGCGGGCGTGCAGATAGTGGATGCCGAGGCCGTCGATCTCGGTCCGGAATTGGGGAATCGCGTTGAGCCGGGACTCCGCGGCACGCCAGTCGTAGGTCTCCGCCCAGTACGCGCAGAGTTCGCGCAGGTAGGCGGCGGGGACCCCTTGCGACCAGTCGTCGACGGTCTCGTCCTCTGGCCAGCGGGTGCGGCGGAGCCGGTCGCGGAGGTCTTCGAGTTCGGCCTCCGGGACCCTGGCTCGGAAGGGCGTCGTGTCCATGGTGGTCGACGGTAACGGCGGGGTCCGACAATTCGTGGACTTCCGGACGGCCGGATGCTATAACCAGACTACATACTGTATACAATCTGCCGTGAGCGGGGTGGGACCCATGCCCGATCCTCGAATCCTGCGAGACCACTACGGACGCCGGTACCGCGTCGGTGAAAGCGACGTGGACCTGCTCGGCCGCCCTCGGTCCTGGATGCTGTGGCTCAGCTGGACCGCGATGTTCGCCGCCGGGATCCAGCAATACGGCTTCGGCGCCGTCGCACCGGTCCTGATGACCACGTACGGCTGGACGTTCCCCGAAGTGGTCGTCTCCTTCGCGCTCTGGACGGTGTGCCAGGCATGCGTGGTGTATCCGGCCGCGCTGCTGCGCGAGAGAGGGATGTTCCCGCCCGCGGTGGCGGTGATCGCCGGTGGGGTGCTGTGTTCCGCCGGGATGTTCACCTTGGGCCACGCGAACAACCTGGTCGCGATGTTCATCGGCTACTCGGTGCTCGGCGGCGTCGGGACCGGCGTCGTCTACGCGACCTGCGTCGGCACGGTGATGAACTGGTTCCCCGATCGCGTTCCGGCGCGGGTGGGCGCGGTCAGCGGCGCTTTCGCCTACGGCAGCGTCCTTTTCGTGCTGATGGCCGGGTTCTGGCTGTCGGAGGGCAACCGCGGGCCGCTGCTGGACGTCGTCGCGGTGGCCGTGCTCATGATGATCGCCGGGACCGCGGTCCTGCTTCGCGACCCGCCGCGCCGCTGGTGGCCGGAACACCCGGACCCGCGGGTATGGGCGGCCGACAAGGTACGCAACCGTGGGATCGCGATGAATCGGCCCGCCTTGCGTGAGTATCGGCCGGGGGAGGTGCTTCGGTGCCCCACCGCGCTGGCGATGTACGTCATCGTCGTGCTGGCCGCCGCGGTACTCCTTTTCGACGTGGCCTATCTCGCGACTTTCGTGGCTGGGCAAGGAGGCGGGCCGGTACTCGGCGCCGTGGCGCTCGCGGTGCTCGCCGGGGTGACCGGTGCCGGCCGGGTCCTGCTCGGCGGGCTCTCGGACCGGCTCGGCCGACGTCGCATCCTGCGGCTGGCACTGGCCACGGGCGGGATCGCCCAGTTCGTCCTGCTGTACTCGGGAGAGCACGCGGTGGGACTTCTCGGCGGCGCCGCGCTGGCCGGGCTGGGCAACGGAAGCTGCTATTCCCTGCTGGTGTCGCTGGTCCGCGACTATTTCGGCGAGGAGTCCGCGCTGGCGAACTTCGGGGTGCTGTACAGCGCGAAAGCGGTCGGCGCGCTGCTCGGGGTCGGACTGGCCGCGTTCGTCGTGTCCACCCACGGCTACCTCGGCGCGTTCGCGGTGGCGGGGGCGCTCAGCGTCCTCGGCGCGCTGCTCGGCGGACGGCTTTCCCAGCCGGGACGGCCGAAATCGCTGCTGCCGGCGATCCGCTGATGGGCCGCGTGACGAGCAGGCGCCGGGTGGTCCGGGTCGTCGACGGTGTACCCGGCGCTCGCCCGGACACCCTAACCGTCGAGGAGCCGCTTGAGATCCGCGTCGGCGGGAAACCGCTGACTATCACCATGCGCACGCCAGGGCATGATTTCGACCTCGCCGCCGGATTCCTCGTCGGCGAAGGCGTTTCGCGGTCCAGCAAGGACATCCACTCGATCCGGTACTGCGCGGGTGCCACCGAAGACGGGTCGAACACCTACAACGTGCTGGACGTCGTCCTCGCCGACGGCGTCGCCCCGCCCGACGCGTCGCTGGAGCGGAACTTCTACACGACCTCGTCGTGCGGTCTGTGCGGGAAGGCGAGCCTCGACGCCGTGCGGACCACCGCCACTTGGCCGGTGGACGGTGACGACCTGGTGATCACACCGTCCACAGTGGCCGAACTCCCGGATCGGCTCCGTACGGCGCAACTGGTGTTCGACCGGACGGGCGGGCTGCACGCCGCCGGGTTGTTCACCGCCGACGGGGAATTGCTGTGTCTGCGGGAGGACGTCGGCAGGCACAACGCCGTCGACAAGGTGGTCGGCTGGGCGGCCCGCGACGGGAGGCTGCCGCTGTCCGGGACGGTGCTGATGGTCAGCGGACGGGCGTCGTTCGAACTCGTCCAGAAGGCCGTCATGGCCGGGATTCCGCTGCTGGCGGCGGTTTCCGCGCCGTCGTCGCTGGCGGTGGACCTCGCCGCGGAGATGGGACTCACCTTGGTGGGTTTCCTGCGGGGTGCGTCGATGAACGTGTACAGCCGCCCGGACCGCCTGGGCCTCTCCTGAACCCCGCGTTTCGTCCTCTAAATGCGGTACTTGCGTGTGCAACTACCGCATTTAGAGGACGAAACGCGCTCATTGGGCGAGGGTTTCCCTGACGAGCGACGCGGTTTCGCCGGGAGTGCGGCCGACCAGGATCCCCGCGGCCTCGAGTGCCTTCTTCTTCGCCTCGGCGGTCCCGCTCGATCCGGAGACGATCGCGCCCGCGTGGCCCATCGTCTTGCCCTCCGGCGCGGTGAACCCGGCGATGTACCCGATCACGGGTTTGCTGACGCTCGCGCGGATGTACTCGGCCGCGCGTTCCTCCGCGTCGCCACCGATCTCGCCGATGAGCACGATGACGTCCGTTTCGGGGTCCTTCTCGAACTCCTCGACGGCGTCGATGTGCGTGGTGCCGATGATCGGGTCGCCGCCGATGCCGACGCACGTGGAGAAGCCGTGTTCGCGCAGCTCGTGCATCAGCTGATACGTCAGGGTGCCGGATTTCGAGACCAGCCCGATCCGGCCCGGTTTCGTGATCCCGTCCGGGATGATCCCCGCGTTGGACCGGCCGGGGCTGACCACGCCGGGGCAGTTCGGCCCGATGACACGGGTCGGGCTTTCCTTGGCATGGGCCCAGAAAGTCGCCACGTCGTGCACGGGGACCCCTTCGGTGATGACGACAGCCAGTCCGATTCCGGCGTCGACCGCGTCGATGACGGCGTCCTTGACCGCGGGCGGGGGTACGAACAGGACCGAGACGTCCGCGCCGGTCGCGGCGACGGCCGCCGCGGTATCGCCGAACACCGGCAGCTCGCGGCCGCCGAGCGACACCTGTTGCCCGGCCTTGCGCGGGTTGATCCCGCCGACGACGTTCGTGCCCGCGGCCAGCATGCGGGCGGTGTGCTTGCGTCCCTCGGCGCCGGTCATCCCGGCGACGACGATCTTGCTGCGTTCTTCGAGGAAGATCGCCATCTCACGCCTCCGGTTCCGCGGCCGCCAGTTTCGCCGCCGCACCCGCGGCGTCGTCCATCGTGTCCACCAGGGTCACCAAGGGATGGGCCGCCTCGATGAGGATCCGCCTTCCCTCGGTGACGTTGTTGCCGTCGAGCCGCACCACGAGCGGTTTGGCGGCGCGGGCGCCGAGCAGGGCGAGCGCGCGCACGATCCCGTCGGCGACGGCGTCGCAGGCGGTGATCCCGCCGAAGACGTTGACGAAGACACTGCGCACCTGGTCGTCGCCGAGGATGACGCCGAGCCCGGCCGCCATGATCTCCGCCGACGCGCCGCCGCCGATGTCGAGGAAGTTGGCAGGCCCGCGCGCACCGGCCTCGTCGGCCGCCGCCACGACGTCCAGAGTGGACATCACCAGTCCGGCGCCGTTGCCGATCACGCCGATGTCGCCGTCGAGTTTGACGTAGTTGAGCCCGGCTTCGCGAGCGCGCCGTTCGAGCGGATCCTCGTCCGGCGAGTCGATGAAACCGGCGTGCGAAGGCTGCCGGAACGCGGCGTTGGCGTCGAGCGTGACCTTCCCGTCGACCGCGGCGACCGTTCCGTCCGTGGTCAGTACCAGCGGATTGACCTCCACCAGCGTGGCGTCCTCCGCGACGAAGACGTTCCACAGCGAGACAACGGTGTCGATCGCGGCCTCGGGCAACCCGGCGGCTTCGACGATCCGTCCCGCCAGGGCGGTGTCCACACCGGTCAGCGGATCGACCGGAATCCGGGCCAGCGCCTCGGGTTTCGTGGCCGCCACCGTCTCGATGTCCATCCCGCCCTCGGCGGACGCCATCGCGAGAAACGTCCGGTCGGCGCGGTCGAGGAGGAACGAGAGGTAGTGCTCCTCGGCGATCGCGCTGGCTTCGGTGACGAGGACCTTGTGTACCCGATGTCCCTTGATGTCCATTCCGAGGATGTCCTCGGCCGCCTGCTCGGCGTCGTCGGGGGAGCGGACCACCTTGACGCCACCGGCTTTACCGCGTCCGCCGGTCTTCACCTGCGCCTTGACCACGACGGATCCGCCGAGTTCGACGGCGATCGCCCTCGCCGCTTCCGGGGTGGTGGCCACCCTTCCGCGGGGAACCGGGACGCCGTGCCGCTCGAACAGATCTCGTGCCTCGTGCTCGAAAAGGTCCACGCGAAGTCCTTTCTCTGTGTCTGTTGGTGAACCCGCGTCCGCGATCGACGTCGGCAGGACGCTGCCTGGTCTTCCACCTCTCGATGGCCGATCGGGGCGTCCTGCCACCGCGATAGCGGGGCCTTCGGCCGGGCGGGTTCACACATTTGGCCCCTTTTCGAGGTACGTCCTCAGCTCCGCCCACAGGCCCTGCGGAGGAGGACGAGCCCCGGCGGGCGGCGGAGAAACCTGCCTACGGCCCTGGACACCGGAGCGCTCGAAGAGTAACTATATGGCTACCTCATACGGTATGCAATCTACAGTCTGCCGCGACCGGGGCTTAGCGCAAGGGCGAGCGGGCTGAGCAGATCCGGAACGAGCGCACGGATCAGAGAGGTCCGGCGTGCGAGAAAGAGGAGTGAACGATGGCGCCAAAGACCGACACCGCCGGGGGGGAGACCACGGCGAAGGCCACCACCAACGGTTCCGAGCCCGCCCCGGACCTGATCTCCGGCGGCCACCTGGTGGCCAAAGCACTCAAGGCGGAGGGCGTCGACACGATCTTCACCCTGTGCGGCGGGCACATCATCGACATCTACGACGGGTGCGTCGACGAGGGCATCGAAGTCATCGACGTCCGGCACGAGCAGGTGGCGGCGCACGCTGCCGACGGCTACGCGCGGATCACCGGCCGTCCCGGCTGCGCGGTCGTCACCGCGGGCCCGGGGACGACCGATGCCGTGACCGGGGTCGCGAACGCCTTGCGCGCGGAGAGCCCGATGCTGCTCATCGGCGGGCAGGGGGCGTTGACCCAGCACAAGATGGGGTCGCTGCAGGACCTCCCGCACGTCGACATGATGGCGCCGATCACCAAGTTCTCCGCGACCGTCCCGGATACCGCACGGGTGGCGGACCTGGTCTCGATGGCCTTCCGGGAGTGCTACCACGGCGCACCCGGACCGTCCTTTTTGGAGATTCCCAGGGACGTGCTCGACGCGAAGGTCCCGGTGGACAAGGCGCGGGTGCCCTCGGCGGGCCGGTACCGGGCGTCCACCCGCAACGCCGGTGATCCCGCCGACATCGAGAAGCTCGCGGATCTCCTCGTCCACGCGAAGAAACCGGCCATCCTGCTGGGCAGCCAGGTGTGGACCACCCGTGCCTCGGAACCGGCCGCCGAACTCGTGCGCAGGCTGAACATCCCGGCCTACATGAACGGTGCCGGCCGCGGCACGCTGCCGCCCGGCGATCCGCATCACTTCCAGCTTTCCCGCCGGTACGCCTTCGACAACGCCGACGTGATCGTCATCGTCGGTACGCCGTTCGACTTCCGCATGGGCTATGGCAAACGGCTGTCGCCTGCCGCGACGGTGGTGCAGATCGACCTCGACTACCGCACCGTCGGGAAGAACCGGGACATCGACCTCGGCATCGTCGGCGACGCGGGCCAGATCCTCACCGCGGTCGCGGAAGCGGCGACCGGCGGGGTCGACAACGGCGCCGTCGCCCGCAAGGTCTGGCTGGAAGAACTACAGGGCGTCGAGGAGAAGGCGAAACAGAAGCGGTTGCCGCTGCAGCATTCCGACGCCAGCCCGATCCACCCGTACCGGCTGGTGCACGAGATCAACGAATTCCTCACCGAGGACTCGCTCTACATCGGCGACGGCGGCGACATCGTGACGTTCTCCGGGCAGGTCGTCCAGCCGAAGGCGCCGGGACACTGGATGGATCCGGGTCCGCTCGGCACGCTCGGAGTCGGCATTCCGTTCGTCCTTGCCGCGAAGCACGCCCGGCCGGACAAAGAGGTCGTCGCGCTGTTCGGCGACGGCGCGTTCAGCCTGACCGGCTGGGACTTCGAGACCCTGGTGCGGTTCAACCTGCCGTTCGTCGGCATCGTCGGCAACAACTCGTCGATGAACCAGATCCGCTACGGGCAAGCCGCGAAGTACGGCCTCGGCCGGGAACGCGTCGGAAACACCCTCGGCGACGTCCCGTACGACGAATTCGCCCGGATGCTCGGCGGGCACGGCGAGGCGGTCCGCGACCCCGCGGACATCGGACCCGCGCTGCTGCGCGCCCGCGAGTCCGGAAAGCCTTCGCTGGTCAACGTTTGGATCGACCCGGACGTGTACGCGCCCGGAACCATGAACCAGACCATGTACAAGTAGCCGGGAGGGAACACCGATGGAAAAGGCACTCGACGGCGTCCGTGTCCTCGACATGACTCACGTCCAATCAGGACCTTCGTCCACGCAGATCCTGGCCTGGCTTGGCGCGGACGTGATCAAGCTGGAGACGCCCGGCCGCGGCGACATCACCCGCGGCCAGCTCCGGGACCTGCCCGGGGTGGACAGCCTCTACTTCACCATGCTCAACGCCAACAAGCGCAGCATCACGCTGAACATGAAGAGCGAACAGGGCAAGAAGGTCTTCGAACAGCTAGCGTCCACTGTGGACGTCCTGGTCGAGAACTTCGGGCCCGGCGTCGTCGACCGGTTCGGCTACCCGTGGGAACGGCTCGCGGAACTGAACCCTCGACTGATCTACGCCTCCATCAAGGGGTTCGGCCCCGGACGGTACGCGGATTTCAAGGCCTACGAGGTCATCGCGCAGGCGATGGGCGGCGCCATGAGCACCACCGGTTTCGAGGACGGGCCACCGATCGCGACCGGCGCGCAGATCGGCGATTCGGGGACCGGGATCCACCTGGTGGCCGCGATACTGGCCGCGCTGTACCAGCGGACCAACACCGGCCGCGGGCAGCGGGTCCAGGTCGCGATGCAGGACGCGGTGCTCAATCTCTGCCGCGTCAAGCTCCGTGACCAGCAGCGGCTGGCACACGGTCCGCTGAACGAGTACCCGAACGACGTCTTCGGCGACGAGGTCCCGCGTTCGGGCAACGCGTCCGGCGGGGGGCAGCCGGGCTGGGCGGTGAAATGCGCTCCGGGCGGACCGAACGACTACATCTACGTGATCATCCAGCCGGTCGGCTGGCAGCCCATCACCGAGCTGATCGGGAAACCCGAACTGGCCGAAGACCCGGACTGGGCGACGCCGGAAGCACGACTGTCCAAACTGGACAAGGCGTTCAAGCTGATCGAGGAATGGACCGAGAAGCACACCAAATGGGAAGTGATGGACGCGCTCAACGCCCACAACATCCCGTGCGGGCCGATCCTGTCCACCAAGGAACTCGCCGAGGACACCACGCTGGCCGAGCTGGGCACGGTCGTCGAGGTCGAGCATCCCGAGCGTGGTGCCTTCAAAACCGTCGGCTGTCCGCTGAAGCTGTCGGATTCGCCGGTCGAGGTCGAGCGTTCGCCGCTGCTCGGGGAACACAACGCCGAGGTGCTCGGAGAACTCGGCTACGGCGCGGACGACCTGGACCGGCTGCGCGCGGCCGGCGTGATCTGAGGGAGAGACCGGATGCCTGACAAAGAGATCGTCGAGAAGATCCTCGAGAAGGTCGCCGCGGAAGGCCGGTCCTCGCTGACCGCGCCGGAAGGCCGCCAGGTGTGCGAGGCCTACGGGATCCCGACCCCGCGGGAACGGCTCGCGACCACCGCCGAGGAAGCCGTCGCCCAGGCGGAAGAGATCGGCCTCCCGGTCGTGCTGAAGATCGTCTCCCCGGACATCCTCCACAAGACCGAGGCGGGCGGGGTGCTCGTCGGCTTGAAGACGGCGGACGCGGTGGCCGACGGTTTCCGGACCATCGTGGCCAACGCCAAGGCCTACGACGCCGAAGCCGGGATCACCGGCGTCCAGGTACAGCAGATGCTGACCACCGGGCAGGAGGTGATCGTCGGCGCCACCACCGATCGCACCTTCGGCAAGATCGTCGCGTTCGGACTCGGCGGCGTGCTGGTCGAGGTGCTCAAGGACGTCACGTTCCGCCTGGCCCCGCTCGACCGTGACCAGGCGTTCTCGATGATCGACGGGATCGCCGCCGCCGAGATCCTGCGCGGCGTCCGGGGAGCCGAGCCGGTGAGCAGGGACGCGCTGGCGGACGTGCTCACCCGCGTCGCCGCCCTGGTCACCGATTTCCCGCAACTGGCCGAAGTGGACCTCAACCCGGTGCTCGCGACACCCGAGGGCGCCACCGCGGTCGACGTCCGGATCCTGGTCGACCCGGAAGCCGCCCACGAGCCGGTGCGGTTCAGCCAGGAGGAGATCCTGGCGTCGATGACCCGGATCATGAAACCGGCGTCGATCGCCGTCATCGGCGCGTCCGCCGAGGCGGGCAAGATCGGCAACTCGGTGATGAAGAACCTCGTCAACGGCGGATACGCGGGCGAGATCCACCCGATCAACCCCAAAGCGGCCGAAATCCTCGACCGCAAGGCGTATCCGAGCATCACGGAGGTCCCGGGCGACGTCGACGTCGCGGTGTTCGCCATTCCCGCCAAGTTCGTCCCCGCCGCGCTGGAAGAGGCGGGCCGGAAAGGGGTGGCCGGGGCCATCCTGATCCCGTCCGGCTTCGGCGAGACGGGGAACATCGAACTGCAGGACCAGGTCGTCGCGATCGCCAGGGAGCACGGCGTCCGGATCCTCGGGCCGAACATCTACGGCTACTACTACACGCACGAGAACCTTTCGGCGACGTTCTGCACGCCGTACAACGTCAAGGGCGGTGTCGCGCTTTCCTCGCAGAGCGGCGGCATCGGGATGGCGATCCTCGGATTCAGCCGGTCGGCGAAAATGGGTGTCTCCGCGATCGTCGGCGTCGGGAACAAGGCCGATATCGACGAGGACGACCTGCTCACCTTCTTCGAACAGGATGAAAACACCGACCTCATCGCCATGCATCTGGAAGATCTGAAAGACGGCCGGTCGTTCGCGGAAACGGCGAAACGGGTTTCGGTGCGGAAACCGGTCGTCGTGCTCAAAGCGGGGAGAACCTCCCACGGTGCGAAAGCGGCGAGTTCGCACACCGGCGCGCTGGCGGGCGACGACAAGGTCTACGACGACATCCTGCGCCAGAGTGGCGTCATCCGGGCGCCCGGGCTGAACGACCTGCTCGAATACGCCCGCGGTATCCCGCTGCTGCCGACGCCGAAAGGCGAGAACGTCGTGATCATCACCGGTGCCGGCGGTTCCGGGGTACTGCTTTCCGACGCCTGTGTGGACAACGGGCTGAACCTCATGGAGATACCGCCCGATCTCGACGCCTCCTTCCGGAAATTCATCCCGCCGTTCGGCGCGGCGGGCAACCCGGTGGATATCACCGGCGGGGAACCGCCTGCCACCTACCGGAACACGATCGCGCTCGGGCTCGAGGACGACCGAATCCATTCCCTGATCCTCGGTTACTGGCATACCATCGTCACCCCGCCGATGGTTTTCGCGGAACTGGTTTCCGATGTCATCGCCGAATATCGCGCAAAGGGGATCCGCAAGCCCGTCGTCGCCTCGCTGGCAGGCGACGTCGAGGTCGAACAGGCCAGCGACTTTCTGTACGAGCACGGTGTCGTGGCTTATCCGTACACGACGGAGAAACCGGTGGCCGTGCTCGGTGCGAAGTACCGCTGGGCCCGCTCAGCGGGACTGCTCGGTTGATTTCAGCCGCCGCGGGAAGGGTCGTCCGGGCCCTTCCCGCGGCATTCCAGCAGCAACCGACCCAAGGAGAATGACAATGGCGTCATCGACCGCGGCTCAATCACCCGGAACGTACAAAGAAGTCACCGATGCGAACGGCCGGATATATCGGATCGGCGAGACCGATCGCGACATCATGGGCCGTCCACGATGGACCATGGTGATCCTGCCCTGGGTCGCCATGATGGCCATCAGTTCCTCTGAATACGCGTTCACGTCGGCGGAGGAGACGCTGGCAGGCGCACACGGCTGGCACGGGTCGACCATCTTCTGGCTGCTCGGGGTGTGGGTGTTCTTCCAGGCGATCGTGGCCTTCCCGGCGGGGAAGATGCGGGAGAACGGCAAGCTGCCAGCCAAGGCGGCGATGTTGCTGGGTGCGGTGGGCACCCTGCTCGCCTATTTTTCCCTCGCCTACGCGCCCAGCGAGATCTGGGCTTATCTCGGGTTCGGTTTCTTCGGCGGTGGCGGGGCCGGCCTGGTCTACGCGACCTGCGTCAACATGGTGGGGAAGTGGTATCCGGAACGGCGGGGCGGGAAAACCGGGTTCGTGAACGGTGGCTTCGCCTACGGTTCGGTGCCTTTCATCTTCCTCTTCACCTCCTATATGGACCTTTCCAACTATTCGGGCGTCCTGCTCGTGGTCGGCATCTTCCTGGCGGCCGTGCTCGCGGTGAGTGGTTTCTACTTCCAGGACCCGCCGAAGAACTGGTGGCCGTCACACGTCGACCCGCTGAAGGTGTCCGACGACCCGCGGATCCGACGATCACTGCAGAAGAATCCTCCGGCGGTGAAGCAGTACACGCCTCGGGAAGCGCTCAGGACCGGGATGCTGCCGCTGATGTGGTTCTGCCTGCTGTGCACCGCCGGGGTGAACATCTTCGGCATCGCGATGCAAGTCCCGTTCGGCAACGAGATGGGGTTCGCCGGCGGGATCGTCGCGCTGGCGATGAGCCTGAAGGCGATCATCAACGGCACCGGTCGCGGCGTGATCGGCTGGATCTCCGACCGCTACGGGCGGCGGCAGACGCTGTTCATGGTCTGTGTGGTGCTCGGTCTCGCGCAGGTCGCGGTGTACCTGTCCGGCACGATCGGCAGCATGCCGCTGTTCCTGCTCGCTTCGATGATCTCCGGTTTCGGCGGCGGCGCGATCTTCCCGCTGTTCGCGGCGATGACGGCGGACTTCTACGGCGAGAACAACAACGCCAGCAACTACGGTCTGGTCTACAGCTCGAAGCTGATCTCGGGCCTGGTCGGCTCCGGTGTCGGGGCGATGGTCGTGGTGGCGTGGGGGTACGGCGGCGCGTTCTTCCTCGCGGGCGGGACGAGTCTGTTCGCGGCCGCGCTCAGCCTGCTGTTGCGTCAGCCGGGGCGTTCGCGTACCCGGGCTCCGAAACCCGAGCCCGAATTGAACCCCGCCGCCTGATCACCCTTCCTTCGGGCGTTCGTGGAAAGCCTGCCGGGTGCGCTCGGTGTGCTGGTTCATGATCCGCTCGGCGGTGGCGGCGTCCCCTTCGGCGATGGCCTTGATCAGTTCCTCGTGTTCGTGCCAGGAGTCGTGGCTGCGAGGGCGGGCGATCGGCGTGTAGTACCAGCGCACCCGGCGATCGACCATGCCGATCATCTCGGCGAGGACGGTGTTCCCGGACAGCTCCGTGATGAACTTGTGGAGCGCGGCGTTGGCCGCGACGAGACCTTCGGTGTCGTCGGCGGCCAACGCCTCCAACCCGGCCTTCTGCAGTTTCCACAGCTGTTCGACGTCGTCGGCGCCTGCCTTGTCGGCGGCGAGCCGGGCGGAGTGCGCCTCCAGGACGGTGCGCACACTGAGCAGCTGATCGGCTTCTTCGTCGGTGGGCATGTGCACGAACGCGCCCTGTGCGGGGCGGAGGTCGACCCAGCCTTCACTCTGCAGGCGTTGCAGGGCTTCGCGAACCGGCTGCCTGCTGACACCCAGATACTCGGCGAGGTCTGCCTCGACCAGGTGCTGGCCGGGTTCGAGGGTCCGGTTGATGATCAGCTCGGCGAGCGCGTCGTAGACGACCTGACGCAACGGCGCCGGCCGCTCGACGCGTTTGGCGGTGGCCGAGCTGAGCGTGCCCTTGGTCCGGCGGCCGGTGGGGCCGCGCTCGGGCAGCGGGGAAACGGGCTGGCTCAACGGGACCTCCGAGGTGACTGACTCAGTTCAGGATACAGGTTTTGGTATGCAAAATCCCGACAATCTCCGCTCCGTCCCGCATTTCGTCCTCTCAACGCGGTAGTTCGCGATACGCACGACCGCATTGAGAGGACGAAATGCCTGAAGGCAAGGGCTTGGCGTGGAGACTGGAGACAGGATACTGTATGCAATATAGTCTTTCGGCTGAGCGGGAGGCACGTCATGAAGGTCGCTGTTCTGGGCGCGGGGGCGATCGGCGCGTATGTCGGGGCCGCGTTGCACCGAGGCGGGGCGGAGGTCCACCTGATCGCGAGGCGGGCGCACGGAGACGCGATGCGGGCGCACGGCGTGCGGGTACTCAGCCCGCGCGGGAACTTCACCGCCAGGCCTCAGGTCACCGACGATCCGGTGCGAGTCGGCCCCGTCGACTTCGTCTTCCTCGGCCTGAAGGCGAACTCGTACGTCTCCTGCGGTCCACTCATCACCCCGCTGCTGGGCAAGGACACCGCGATCGTGGCGGCGCAGAACGGGATCCCGTGGTGGTACTTCCACGGTCTCTCCGGCCATCCGCTCGAAGACCGTCGCATCGAGACGGTCGACCCCGGCGGCGCGGTCAGCGCGGCCCTGGAACTGAGGCGCGCGATCGGTTGCGTCGTCTACTGCTCGACCGTGATCGAGGAACCCGGCGTGATCCGGCACCTCGAAGGCACGCGTTTCGCTTTGGGGGAGCCGAAAGGTGGCGTCTCCGCCCGGTGCGCGGCGCTCGCCGACGCGATGATCGCGGGCGGGCTGAAGGCACCGGTCGAACTCGACCTGCGTGACGAGATCTGGGTCAAACTGATGGGCAACGTCGCCTTCAACCCGCTCAGCGCGCTGACCAGAGCGACCATGGCCCAGATATGCGAACACGCGGACACCCGCGCGCTCGTGGCCACGATGATGACCGAAACCCTCGCGATCGCCCGCGCCGCCGGCAGCGATCCCCAGGTGTCGGTCGAGAAACGCATCGACGGGGCTTGGCGCGTCGGCCACCACAAGACGTCGATGCTGCAGGACCTCGAAGCGGGCAAGCCGCTGGAGATCGACGCGATCATCGGCGCCGTCGTCGAACTCTCGGAACTGACCGGTGTCCCCGCCCCCGCGCTGCGGCATGTGCACGCGGCGATCGGCTTGCTCGACCAGACCGCGAACGCCGTTCCCGTCGGAGCGCACTGAATCGGAGGAGCCCGATGAAGCGCAAGAACACCGAGCCGTACATCCGGCTCACGCAGCCGCTGGTCCGCGACTCGGGCGTACTGCGCCCGGCGACCTGGGAGGAGGCGCTGGACCGCGCCGCCGCCGGGTTCCGGCGCACGCTCGACAGCAAGGGACCCGAGGCCTTCGGCATGTTCTCCTGTGCCAGGGCGACCAACGAGATGAACTACGTCGCGCAGAAGTTCACCCGCGCGGTGATCGGCACCAACAACGTCGATTCGTGCAACCGCACCTGTCACGCGCCGAGTGTCGCCGGGCTGGCGCGGGTGTTCGACAGCGGCGGCGGGACGTCGTCGTACCAGGAGATCGAGGACGCCGACGTCATCGTCGTCTGGGGTGGCAACCCGCGCGAGGCCCATCCGATCTTCTTCCAGCACGTGCTCAAGGCGGTGCACCGCGGCGCGAAGCTGTTCGTCATCGACCCGCGCCGGACGAGCACCGCGAGCTGGGCGCACCGGCAACTCCAGCTGCACGTCGGCACCGACATCCCGCTGGCACACGCGATCGCCCGCGAGATCATCCACTCCGGACTCGCCAACACCGCCTTCATCGAACGCGCCACCGAGGGTTTCGCCGAATTCGCGGCGTCGGTCGAACCATGGACGCTCGACGTCGCCGAAGAAACCACCGGTGTCCCGGCCGAGCTGATCAAGGAGCTCGCGCACACCTACGCCAGGGCCGATCGCGGCCAGCTGTCGTGGACACTCGGCATCACCGAGCACCACAACGGTACAGACAACGTGCTGTCGCTGATCAATCTCGCGCTGCTGGCCGGGCACGTCGGCCGGTACGGTGCCGGGCTCAACCCGCTGCGCGGGCAGAACAACGTCCAGGGCGGCGGTGACATGGGCGCCATCCCGGACCGGCTTCCCGGGTTCCAGAACATCCTCGACGCGGACGTCCGGGCGAAGTTCGACGCGGCCTGGGGCTCGCACATCCCGCCGCACAAGGGGCAGAACCTCACCCAGATGCTCGACGCGATGGAGCGCGGGGAGCTGACCTGCGTCTACATCATCGGGGAGAACCCGGTGCAGTCCGAGGCGGACTGCGAGCACACGACAAAACGGCTGTCCAATGTGGACCACCTGGTGGTGCAGGACATCTTCCTCACCAAGACCGCGCAACTGGCCGACGTCGTACTCCCGGCGTCGGCGGCATGGTGCGAATCCGACGGCACCTTCACCAACAGCGAGCGCCGGGTCCAGCGGGTCCGCAAGGCACTCGAACCACCTGAAGGCGCGCGCGACGACATCCAGGTGTTGTGCGAACTCGCCCGGCGGCTGGGGCACGACTGGAATTACCGAGGCGGAGAGGACGTCTGGAACGAACTCCGGTCGCTGTCGCCGATGCACGCCGGGATGAGCTATGCCCGGCTGGAGGAGCTCGGCGGCATCCAGTGGCCTTGTTACCACGAGGACAAGCTCGAACCGACGTTCCTGCACGGCCGCCTCTGGGAAGAGGACCCGGCGAAACGAGGCCGTCCCGCCCCCTTCACCGTGCTTGAGCACAGCCCGCCGGTGGACCTGCTGACCGAGGACTTCCCGATCCGGCTGACCACCGGACGGCGGCTGGACTCCTACAACACCGGCGTCCAATCGGGCGGATTCCCCTCGCCACTGCGGCGCGGCGAAACCCTCGACCTCTGCCCGAGCGACGCCGTCGAGCTCGGCGTCACCGAAGACGAGGTCGTGCGGATCTCGTCGCGGCGAGGCGAGATCGAGGCACCGGTCCGGATCGACGACGGGCTGCGGCCGGGGCTGGCGTTCATGACCTTCCACTTCCCGGACGAGATCGACGTCAACGTGATCACCATCGAGGCGACCTGCCCGATCGCGGGGACGGCCGAGTACAAGGCCGCCGCGATCCGGGTTGAGAAACTGCCTGCGACCGTCTGAGGAGTCCCGGAATGGACCTGCGCTTCCTGAACGCCGAGCCGACGGACGCCGAACGGGAGGCGGTCGACGCGCTCGGCGGCGGAACCGGCCGTGATCAGCTGCTGCCCGCCCTGCACGCGGTGAACGACCGGGTCGGCTGGATCAGCCAGGGAGCGCTGAACCATATCTGCCGCCGTCTGACCGTCCCGCCGGCGGAGGCCTACGGTGTGGCCAGCTTCTATGCGTTGTTCTCGCTCACCGAACGGCCACCTCGGGTCGTTCATGTCTGCACCGACCTGGCTTGTCAGGTGAACGGCGCGGAGGCGGTCAGCGACGCGCTGACCGAGAACGTCGGCGTCGCGGGAAGACCCGCCGGTGGGGTCACCTGGCTACGCAGTCCTTGCCTGGGTGTCTGCGAACGGGCTCCCGCGGCGCTGGCCTTCGAAGCCGGTGACCCCGCGAGGGAGCGGCTGCTCGCCCCGGCGAGCCCGGGCGAGGCCGTCCGGGCGGCCACCGGTGTGTCCGAACTGGACAAAGCGCCGATTTCCGTTCCACAGCAAGGAGATCCGGAGCTTCGGCTGTTGCGGCGTGTCGGGGTCGTCGACCCGGAAAGCTTGGACGCCTACCGTGCCGCCGGTGGTTACGCCGCCTTGCGGAACGCCTTGCTGCTCGGCCCGGCCGGGGTGATCCGTGAGGTGACCGACGCGGGACTGATGGGTCGCGGTGGCGCGGCGTTCCCGACCGGCCGGAAATGGGACGCCACCGCCCGGCAGGCGGAGCGGATCCGGTACCTGGTGTGCAACGCCGACGAGAGCGAACCGGGCACGTTCAAGGATCGCGTGCTGATCGAAGGTGACCCGTTCGCGCTGGTCGAGGCGATGACCATCGCCGCTTTCGCGATCGGAGCGACGAAGGGATACGTCTATCTGCGCGGCGAGTACCCGCGGGCGCTGCGCTTGCTCCGCAACGCCATCGACGTCGCCCGCGAACGCGGCTTCCTTGGCGAGAACATCATGGGACGGCAAGGGTTCTCGTTTAACATCGAGATCAGGAGGGGAGCGGGCGCCTACATCTGCGGCGAGGAAACGGCGATCTTCAACTCCATCGAGGGCTTCCGCGGCGAGCCGAGGACCAAACCGCCGTTCCCGGTCGAGAAAGGGTTGTTCGGCAAGCCGACGGTGGTGAACAACGTCGAGACCCTGGTCAACGTCCCGCTGATCCTCACGGAGGGCTGCGAGGCCTATCGCCGGATCGGGACCGAGCGCTCGTCCGGGCCGAAGCTGTTCTGCCTGTCCGGCAATGTCCGGCGTCCTGGCGTGTACGAGGTCCCGTTCGGGACGACGCTGGCCGAGCTGCTCGAACTGGCCGGGGGAGTGCCCGAAGGCCGTGAACTTCGGGCGATCCTGCTCGGCGGTGCGGCGGGCGGTTTCGTCCGGCCGGACGAGATCGCCCTGCCGCTGACCATGGAGGACACCCGCGCGGCGGGCACCACGCTCGGTTCCGGTGTCGTGCTGGCGCTGGACGACCAGGCCGATCTCGGCGGCTTCCTGTTGCGGATCGCCGCGTTCTTCCGTGACGAGTCGTGCGGGCAATGCGTGCCCTGCCGGATCGGCACCGTCCGGCAGGAGGAGGCGTTGCACCGGATCGTCGGCCGCCGGAAGCTCGGCACCGGCGGCGATGATCTCGCGCTGCTGCGCGAAGTCGGCCAGGTGATGCGGGATTCGTCCATCTGCGGTCTCGGGCAGACCGCCTGGAACGCCATCGAATCGGCGATCGACCGGCTCGGCGTACTGGAGGAGCAGTCATGAGCATCGTCGAAATAGGACTCCCGCGTCGGCTCGTCGAGTTCACTGTGGACGGTGAGGCTGTCCGGGTACCCGAAGGCTCCACCATTCTCGACGCCTGCACCGCGGCGGGCAAAAGCATTCCGACGCTCTGTTACGGCGACACCCTCGAACCCGCGAACGCCTGTCGCGTCTGCATGGTGGAGGTCGAAGGCTCGCGCACGCTCGTGCCGTCGTGCTCCCGCAAAGCCGAACCGGGAATGGTGGTGCGGACCGAAACCGACCGGACGCGGCTCAGTCGCAAGGTCGTCCTCGAACTCCTGGGTTCGGCGACGGACCTGTCCACGACACCCGACGTCGCGGACTGGATGGCCGAGTGCGGCGCCGAACCCGGACGGTTCGGCCCTCCGGCGCCACCGTCGGACGACCGGGACGAACGGCGAGCGGGGGAACACGAGATCCCGGACGGGCTGACGGCGGCGACCGTGCGCCAGCCGGTCAAAGTGGACAACGAACTCTATGTCCGCGACTACGGGAAATGCATCCAGTGCTACAAATGCGTCGATGCCTGCGGTGAGCAGTGGCAGAACACCTTCGCCATCACCATGGCCGGGCGGGGATTCGACGCGCGGATCTCGACCGAGTTCGCGAACCCGTTGCCGGACAGCGCTTGTGTCTACTGTGGAAACTGTATCGAGGTCTGCCCGACCGGGGCGCTGAGTTTCAAGCGTGAGTACGACAAACGCGAAGACGGCACCTGGGACGAGGCACGGCAGGCGGCCACGACGACGGTCTGCACCTTCTGCGGGGTCGGCTGCAACCTGACCCTGCACGTCCAGGACAACGAGATCGTCAAGGTCACCTCGCCGCACGAGAGTTCGGTGACCCACGGAAACCTCTGCATCAAGGGCCGCTTCGGCTGGCAGCACGTCCAGAACCGCTGACGTCGAGTGGGTCGCTAGTGGCGATCCGGGTTATTGAGAGGCAGGGCAAACGCGTCGTGTCTCGGGCGAGGCGGTGGGCTGGGTGACGCGGCACCGCACTGGCTTACCGAAGTACATGAAGGCCTCCTTCCTTGGCGCCTGGCGCAGGGTCCCGGCAAAGTCGCATAATCGCCGGTCAGGTGGGTTGCAAGTGGTGATTCCGGCACTCGTCGATCTTCGTGCGGGTGACCGCGGCAGGTAGGCGCGCACCGATCGGGTTCTGAGTTTCCACAGGGACGCTTCCTGGCGGCCGAGTGTCCGATTGATGTGATATGTACAGGTCTGCGTGGGGGTCGTGAGTGTTTTGTGTCGTTCTGGCCAACGGTGTTTTGGTTACCTACGGCGGGTGAGCTGGGTAGCGCTGGTCCGTGAAGGACTCCTTGAGGGACCCAGAGTCCCTCAAGGAGTCCTTCACGGACCCGAAACCCCATCACAAACCCCAGCGGCACCACCAGTCACAACAGCGGCGCGTGAAGGACCCCTTCCCTCGGCTCAGCCGAGGAAACTCGACCCTCACACCTTCCCCAGTACATGAAGGCCCCCTTTGCTGCGCCTAGCGCAAGGAAGGGGGCCATCATGTACTTCACGCGAGCAAGCCCGCAGGCTACGAGTAGGTACCTGAGAGAGGGTTCGTTCTAACGTCACAAAACACTCGCGACCCCCACGTGAAGTGCTCACATCGGGCATTGTGTCCGGCAGTGGTGTCCCTTGTGGACACTCGGGGTGCGGCCGGCCAGCCCGGAATCAGGCAGCCACGCACGACTTCGGATCGCCAAGAGCGATACGGACCAGCAGTGGTACGACTTTGCCGGGGGCCCTGGCGCCTAGCGCACGGAAGGAGGCCTTCATGTACTTCACGACCGGAGGCCTTCACTACCAGAAGAACGTGTTCACAGGAGCGACACCGGCCCCACGCCACGACACGTTTTGCCTTTCCCCTCAATAACCCGAATCGCCACTTGCGACCACCCGCATCGAACGCCCACCGGTGCCCTTCGCGCCCGGCGCACCGCAACCTCCCTTTCGCTCCCAGGCCTGCCCGTTGACCGCGACCAGGTCAGCGGGCTATTCTCGATATACGAAAGAAAGTTTCCGCATAGCGAAATTACAGAGGTTTCGATGGCTGATCTTGCCGGTTCGGGTCATGCGCTGCCGTACGTGCTGAACCTGTCGATGGTCTTCACCGAGTTGCCGCTCCTCGAGCGCGCGGAGGCGGCGAGGGCGGCGGGGTTCACCGCCGTCGAGTACTGGTGGCCGTTCGAGACGCCGGTACCGGACGCCGCCGAGGTCGACCGGTTCGTGGCGTCGGTCGAAAAGGCGGGTGTCGCGGTGACCGGGCTGAACTTCTTTCCCGGTGACATGGCCGCCGGTGATCGTGGCCTGGTCACCTGGATCGGCCGGGAGGACGAGTTCGCCCACGGCGTCGCTTCCGCGATCGAGCTCGGCGAGCGGCTCGGTTGCCGCCGGTTCAACGCGCTCTACGGCAACCGCCTCGGCGGTGCCGACCCCGCCGAGCAGGACAAGCTCGGCCGGGAGAACCTGGCGCTCGCCTCGGACGCCGCCGCGCGGATCGGTGCGGAGATCGTCCTGGAGCCGTTGTCGGGAGCGGAGAAGTACCCGCTCAAGACCGCGGACGATGTGCTGAAGGTGCTCGACGAACTCGGGCGGGACAACGTGAAGCTGCTGGCCGACCTGTACCACCTGGCGGTCAACGGTGATGACCTCGACCGGGTCGTGTCCGTCCACACCGGACGGATCGGCCATGTGCAGATCGCCGATGCCCCAGGGCGGCACCAGCCGGGGACCGGAACGCTGGACATCGAGGGGTACCTGGAAAAGCTGCAGACGGCGGGCTACCGCGGGCAGGTCGGCGTGGAGTACAAGCCCGATGGGCCGAGCGCGGAATCGCTGTCGTGGCTGCCTTTCGAACGAAGGGGACTGGCATGACCAAGCTGGGATTCATCGGACTGGGGATCATGGGCGGGCCGATGGCGGGACATCTCGCCGCGGCCGGGCACCAGGTGAGCGGATTCGACACGAAAGCCGACGCGCTCGCGAGGCTGGAAGCGGCGGGCGGCCGGGCCGCGAGCGGGGTGACGGACGCCGTCTCGGACGCGGAAGTCGTCATCACCATGCTGCCGGACCACCCGCAGGTCGAGGCCGTCGTGCTGGCCCCGGGCGGGGTGCTGGAATCGGCGAAACCGGGGACCCTGCTGATCGACATGAGCACGATCCGGCCGGAGACCTCCATCGAGGTGGCCGAACGGGCGGGCGAACGCGAGATCCGGGTGCTCGACGCGCCCGTCTCGGGTGGTCAAGCGGGCGCCCAGCAGGCGTCACTGTCCATTATGGTCGGTGGCGAGGACGAGGACTTCGCGGCCGCGCGACCGATACTGGAAGCCGTCGGCAAGACGATCGTCCATGTGGGACCGCACGGTGCCGGTCAGGTCGTCAAAGCGGCCAACCAGCTGGTGGTCGGCGGGACCTACGGGCTGATCGCCGAGGCGATCGTGCTGCTCGAAGCGTCCGGTGTGGACGCGGGGGTCGGGCTGGACGTGCTCGCGGGCGGCCTGGCGGGCAGCCGGATCCTCGAACTCAAACGGAAGTCCATGGTGGCACGGGAATTCGCGCCGGGTTTCCGGATCGACCTGCACCACAAGGACATGGGGATCGCGCTCGCCGCCGCGAGGCAGGCCGAGGTCGCGCTGCCGATCACCGGACTGGTCGCCCAGCTCGTCGCCGCCGGACGGGCGATGGGGCACGGCTCGCTGGATCACTCAGCTCTGCTGAAGGTCGTCGAAGCGCTGTCCGGCGCGGAAAGCAAGGTGTGACGCATGCCCAGAATCCCCGCCATGCAGGCCGTCGTCGACGTCCTGGTCAGTGAGGGCGTCGACACCGCGTTCGGCTGCCCCGGCGCCGCGATCCTCCCGCTGTACCAGGCGATGCAGGGCAGCGGCATCGAGCATCTGATCGTGCGCCACGAGGAGGGCGCGACCCATATGGCCGACGGCTGGTCGAGGACCACCGGCAACGTCGGCGTCGCGATCGGTACCTCCGGGCCTGCCGGGACGAATATGATCACCGGTCTCTACACCGCGCAGGCCGACTCCATCCCGATCCTGTGCATCACCGGGCAGGCCGATTCGCGCAAGCTGCACACCGAGGCGTTCCAGGCCGTCGACATCGTCGAGATCGCCAAGCCGGTGACCAAGTGGGCGGTCCAGGTGAAGGAGGCGGCGCAGCTGCCGTGGGTGTTCCGGGAGGCGTTCCGCGTCGCCCGGTCCGGCCGTCCAGGGCCGGTGCTGATCGACCTGCCGATCGACGTCCAGCGGCAGGAGATCGAATGGGACTCCAGCATCGATTCGCCGCTGCCGGTCACCACGGTGACGCCGTCGCCCGCCAGGGTGGAGCGGGCACTCGATCTGCTGCTCGCCGCGGAACGGCCGCTGATCCTCGCCGGTGGCGGCGTGGTCCTCGGCGGCGCGAGCGACCGGCTGCGGACGGCGGCCGAGCTGCTCGGCGTCCCGGTCGGCGTGACGTTGATGGGCAAGGGGACCTTCCCCGAGGACCACGAGCTGTTCGCCGGGATGGCGGGCATCCAGACGTCGCAGCGGTGGGCGAACGCGGCCTTCCTCGAAGCGGATCTGGTGCTCGCGCTGGGCGCCAGGTTCGGCGATCGGCACACCGGTGACCTCGACGTCTACCGCGGCAGCCGCAAATTCATCCACGTCGACATCGAGCCGACACAGCTGGGCAAGGTGTTCGGGCCGGATCTCGGGATCGTGTCGGATACGGGCGCCTTCCTGGACGCGCTGATCGAGGCGGCGTCGAAACGTTCCCCGGCGCGGGATCGGGCGTGGCCGCGCCGGATCGGCGAACTCAAGACGAGCTTGCCGCGACGCGAGGACTTCGAAGACACGCCGATCAAGGCGCCCCGGGTGTTCAAGGAGATCAACGAGTTCTACGGCGAGGACGCCTACTTCGTCACCGCCATCGGGCTGTACCAGATCTGGTCGGGGCAGTTCCAGCGCGCGCACAAGCCCCGCCACTACCAGGTGTGCGGCCAGGCCGGCCCGCTCGGCTGGGAGATCCCGGCGGCGATCGGCGTCAAGAAGGCGAAGCCGGAGGCCGAAGTCGTCGGTGTCGTCGGGGACTACTCGTTCCAGTTCCTGGTGGAGGAACTGGCGGTGGCCGCGCAGTACGACGTCGGGTTCGTGCTGATCATGCTGAACAACGAGTACCTCGGGCTCATCCGGCAAGCCGAGACCGGTTACGAGATGAACTTCGAGGTCGACATCCACTACGACAAGATCGGCACGGACAACGTGAAGATCATGGAGGCCTACGGTTGTTCCGGCACCCGGGTGACCGAGCCTGGCGAGATCCAGGCGTCGCTGGAGTGGGCGCGCAAGGAGGCCGAGCGGACCTCGCGGCCGGTGCTGGTGGAGATCATGATCGAACGCGAAGGGAACGCCGCGATGGGCAAGGCGCTCGACAGCGTGGTCGAGTTCGAGCCGATCGCGGGATAAAAGAGTGAGATGAACGGGACTTTCATCGCAAAAACGAGAGGAAAGTCCCGTTCATCTCATCCGGTGTCAGGCCTTGCCCTGGTCGTTGCTCAGCCACTTCTCCGGCCGGACCCTGACCAGTACGGAGTTGTCGTTGAGGGCGCCGTCGACGTACTTCGTGCCGTCTTCCTCAGGCAGATAGCGGTGTGCGATCTTCAGCGCCTGCTCGCGGGTCGGCGGCGCGTCGTTCGCGATGACCGGCCCTTCGGCCGTGACGTACTTGTACGGCAGCGTCTCCGACTGAGCGACCAGGCTGAGCCTGCCCGCCTTCTTGATCGCCTTGTCCTTGACCGATCCGCCGTCCATCCAGATCAGGAGTTCCCCGCCGGGCTCGTAGTCGTACCAGACCGGCACGGCCAGCGGGGCCCGGCCTTCCCGTTCCACGGCCAGGACCCCGATGTGGACCTCACTCAGAAAGGCTTCCCGTTCCTCGGCGGTCATGACGAAAGACGACATCCGTGTCTCGCTTCTCTCGGCTCGATGATCTACGAGAGAAGACAACGCGGGACGACATCAGGACATTCCGGTCAGTGAACCCCGCATTCAGAGGACTGAATGCGGGCGTTACGGCGTGGGCGAAGCGGAGCTGGTCGGCGTCGCGTCGCCGGTGTTGCCCGCCGGGGTGGAGGAAGGCGGCGGCGTGGTGCTGGACGGCGGAGGCGTCGACGACGGCGGGGTGCTCGAAGGCGGTGTCGAAGAGGGCGGGTTCGACGAGGGCGGTGTCGACGAAGGCGGCGTGCTGCTCGGCTTCGACGGCGATGTGCTGCTCGACGGCGCACTGCTGCTCGGCGGGAGCGACGAGCCGGGCGGCGCGGTCGGCGGCGGCGTGGTCGTGCCGGGCGGGGGAGCGCCGGGCAGCGTCGGCACCGGGACCTGCCCGCCGGGCGTGCCGGCGGCGACGTCCTGGGAGTCGGGGGCGCCGACGGGGACCTGGCTGTCCGGGAACGTGGCGACACCGCCGCGATAGGCGACCGCCCACCGGATCACGGTGTCCACATAGGACAGCGAGTGGTTGTAGCGGTACACGGCGACCCGTTGGGTCTGCTCGGACGTCAGATCGACTCCGCCGGAGCAGAGGTACCGGCCCGAACCCAGGGTCGCGTCGTAGATGTTGTTCGGGTTCGACTCGCCGTCGCCGTTGCCGTCGGAGGCGTAGCCCTTCCACGTGGACGGGATGAACTGCGTCGGGCCGACGGCGCGATCCCAGACCGCGTCGCCGTCGTACTTGCCGCCGTCGGTGTCCGGGATGGCCGCGAACGGACCGGCGCCGTTGAGCTGCGGGCCGAGGATCGGTTCGAGGGTGTTGCCCTTGGCGTCGACGTAGCCGCCGCGCGCGTGGTTGGACTCGATCCGGCCGATGCTGGCGATGAGCGCCCAGTCGATGTGACAGCCCGGCAGTTCCTTCGCGAGGATGTCCGCCGCGTTGCGGTAGGCCTTCATCATGCTGGCGGGGATGCCGAGCGCACCCGACGGCGCGAACGAGCCGCCGACGTTGCCGGTGCCGCCGGGGACGGTCAGCGGATCCGGGTTGGGCGGCTCGGGGAGGCTGCCGTCGACCGCGATCTCCGGGACGATGCCCGCCGGCGGCTGCCAGGGCGTCGCCTGATTCTGCGGCGCGGGTTCCTTCGCCGCCGCGATCGGGGTGTCGGGACCGGCCGACGCAGTGACCGCGGGCAGGACGGCGAGCGCGCCACCGGCGAGCGCGAAGGCCGTCCGGTGCCGGGCGGACAACCTGTCCGGCTGTCGAGGGCGGTGCTTCGGCATGTTCTCTCCCGCTAGGTCGACTCCGCGCAAAACTATCCGATACAACCGAATTTCGGGGAAGACACAACGAAAAACCTGCGAGCCCGGCGGGATTTCGTCCGCCCGGCACAAGACCTTCGTAGTGAAGTTGTCAATTTCACGCTGAGTTCACCGAAACGCCAGCAGAATCCTCGGCCGCCCTGTGGGACTGGTCTGAACCGTGTGCAAAGACGCCTTTGCACAATCTTCTTTGCATGGTTACCTTGGTGTCATGACCGGTCCGCCGCCACCCGAAGAGATCACCGACCCCGCCGTGCTGAAGGCGGTGATGCATCCGTTGCGCAGACGGATCATGGAGTCGCTGGGCCGGGGTCCCGCGACAGCGACGAAGCTGGCGAAGGAACTGGGGGAGAGCTCGGGCGCCACCAGCTATCACCTGCGGGAACTGGCGAAGTACAACTTCGTCGAGGAGGCACCGGAACTCGCGCACGGCAAGGAACGCTGGTGGCGCGCCAGGTCGCGGGACATCCGCTGGCCACGACACAGCGAGCAGAGCGAAGAGATGCGCGCGGTGTTCGACGAGGCGCAGCGTGCCGCGTTCACCGAAGACCTCGAACAGATGGCGCGTTTCCTCGAACGCCGCGACGAGCTGGGCGAATGGGGCGATGGCCTGGTGTTCTCTCGCGGCGCGGTGCACGTGAACATCGAAGAGCTCAAGCAGTTCTGGGAGGAGTACCTGGAGCTGCTGCACCGCTACCGGCGGGTGGAGCCCGGCGCGGACACGCGGAAGGTCTTCGTCCGCTGGACGGCGTTTCCGGATCCGGACGGGGAAGTGTGGGAGGAAGGGGAGAAGGGGAACTGAAGCCGGTGGGAGAGCGGCCACTCGACCGCCGGGATCGCGTCACCACGCCGGACGGCGTGTCTTCACGAACGACTTCACAGACAAGGGGGAGCAGCATGCTGCTCTGGAAGAGAATCGCGGCCGTCGGTGCCGTGATGAGCCTGCTCACGGCGGGGACCGCGACGGCCGCGCAGCCGCCGGACGGAGTATCCCGCGCGGATGCCACCATCCGCTACACCGAGTACGGCATCCCGCATATCGTCGCGAACGATTACGTGAACCTGGGCTTCGGGCAAGGCTACGCCGCGGCCAAGGACAACATCTGCTCGATCGCGGGCGTCGCGCTCACCACCCGGGCCGGGCGGTCCCGCTGGCTCGGCCCGGACGCGGCGCCGACGAGCGGCGTGAGCCAGGCGAGTACGAACCTTGCCAGCGATCTGTATTTCCAGGGGCTCAACGAGAGCGGTGCCGTCGAGCGGATGCTGACCGAGCCGGCGCCGCGCGGTCCGTACCGCGAGGTCCGCGAGCTGATCCGCGGTTACGTCGAGGGCGTCAACAAGTACCTGCGCGACGGCGAGATCACCGATCCGGCCTGCCGGGGCGCGGGCTGGCTGAAGCCGATCACCGAACTCGACGTCCACCGGCACGGTCACGCGGTCGGGATGATCTTCGGCCAGGGCGGGGTGGCGGATTCGATCACCGCGTCGCTGCCGGGCGCGCGGCCGCCGGGCGGCGGTACCGAGCAGATGCTCGGGGAGTCCGGGATCGGCAGTAACGCCATCGCGATCGGTTCGGCCGCGTCGGCGAACGGACGCGGGGTCTCGCTGGCAAATCCGCATCTGCCGTGGCAGCTGAGCGGGACCAGGCTGTGGCAGTCGCAGCTGAGCCTGCCGGGCAAGCTCAACGTCAGTGGCGCGGGCATCCCCGGGATTCCGTTGATGTGGCTGGGACACAACGAGACCGCCGCCTGGAGCGGTACGGCCACCGACAAGACCCGCACCTACACGCTGTTCGAGCTGAAGCTCGTGCCCGGCTCGCCGACCACCTACCTGGTCGACGGGAAGCCCGAGCCGATGCGGCGCAAGGACGTGAGTGTCCTGGCGCGCAAAGCGGACGGGACCCTGGAGCGGGTCACGCGTCCACAGTGGACGACAAGATACGGCCCGGTGACGACCCGGGTCGGGCAACGGGAACTGCCGTGGACGGCTTCGAGCGCGTTCGCGATCGCCGACGCCAACGCCGGGAACCTCGGGATGACGAACTCGATGTTCGAGATCGCCCGCGGCCGGACGGCGGGGGAGATGATCGACGCGGTCCGTAAGACGCAGGGGCTGCCGTGGATGAACATCCTCGCCACCGACGATCGCGGCGGCGTGGAGTACAGCCAGATCCACGGGGTCCCTCACGTCACCGACGAGAAGGCGGCGCGCTGCAACACCCCGTTGGGCAAGGAACTGTTCGGCGCCAACGGGGTCGCCGTGCTCGACGGTGCCAAGACGTCCTGTGCGTGGGGCAGCGACCGTGACGCGGTGCGGCCCGGCGTCTTCGGCCCGTCCAGCCTGCCGAACCTGAGCCGGGACGACTACCTGGCGAACTCGAACGACAGTTACTGGCTCTTCAATCCTGCCGAGCCGAAGACCGGCTACGCGCGGATCGTGGGGCCGGTCCGCTCCGAGCAGAACCTGCGGACACGGGGCGGCTTCGTCGCTATCGCCGACCAGTTGCGGAAGGGCGGCTTCACCGGGCAGGCGATGCGAGACCTGATGTTCTCGCACCGCGACCACGCGGCCGAACTCGTGCGGGCCGACGTCGTCGGGATGTGCGCCGCGATGCCGGGAATGGACGCGGCTTGCGCCGCTTTGGCTGGCTGGGACGGGCGTTCGGACACCGGGAGCAGGGGCGCGTTGCTGTTCGACCGGTTCTGGTCCGCGGTGGCCCGGTTGGGGCCCGGTATCTGGAAGGTGCCCTTCGACGTCAAGGATCCTGTCCACACGCCGAACACCCTCGACACCGGGAACGCCGCGATCCGGAAGGCCCTCACCGACGCGGTCGCCGAGTTGACCGCGGCGAAGATCCCGCTCGACGCGCCGTACGGCGACAACCACTATGTGGTGCGCGGCGGCAAGAAGATCCCGCTGGGCGGTGGGACGGCCGGGCGTGGCGTCTACGACTCCTTGGGCGGGCCATGGGATCCGGCACACGGTTACGCCGACGTCGTGCACGGCGGAACGTATCTGCACGTGGTGGCCTTCAACGGCACCGGCTGCCCGGACACGACGACGTTGCTGACCTACTCCCAGTCCGCGAATCCGAAGTCCGCGCATCACCGCGACCAGACGGAGCTGTACTCGCGCAAGCAGTGGGTCACCGAACGGTACTGCGAGAAGGACATCCTCGCGTCGCCGTCGCTCGAGGTGGTCCGTGTGAGCAGGCGATGACCGCCACGTTGCTCGTGCCGTGAGCAGTGAGCCTGGGTGCCGGGCGGCCACCCGGCACCCAGGCGAACGGAAGCCGCGTCACCACGCCCGAGGGCGTGTCTTCACGAACGGACTCCCGGCTGGAGAAGATACTCAGGACTTCGGGGTGACGGCGAACCGGCGCAGTTCCAGTGCCGGGTTCTTGGCGCGGACTTCGGAAACCCGGTCGGCCGAAAGCTCGGCGGCGGCGGTCCCCGTGCGCTCACCGACGGAGGCGAGCACGACGCCCATCGGGTCGACGATCATGCTGTGTCCCGACCCGGTCGGCGCCGCCTGCCCCGCCGCGACCAGATAGATCGTGTTCTCGATCGCCCGCGCCCGGACCAAGGTGGTCCAGTGGTCCTCCTTGAGCGGCCCCGGCATCCATTCCGCCGGAAGCAGTACCGCGTCCGCGCCCGCGTCGACCAGCCGCCGGGTGACCTCCGGGAAGCGCAGGTCGTAACAGGTCTGCAGACCGAAGACGAAGCCGTCGGCCCCGAAGGTCTCCGGCGCTTCGATGTCGCCGGGCCGCACCAGTTCCGACTCGCGGAAACCGAAGGCGTCGTACAGGTGCAGTTTGCGGTAGAGCGCGGCGATCGCCCCGTCGGGACCGGCCGCGACGAGTGTGTTCGAGATCCGCTCACCCTCGGGGAGCGCTTCGTTGATGCCCGCGACGACGGTGATCTGCCGGTCCTTCGCGAGGCCTCGGAGTTCGGTGACGAACGGGCCGTCGAGTTCTTCGGCCGAGGTCACGAATTCCCGGCTCATCGTCGGTACGGTGAACAGCGAGTACTCGGGCAGTACGACCACTCGCGCCCCGCGGTCGGCCGCTTCACCGACGAGGGAGGCGATGCGGGCGAGATTGGCCTGTTTGTCGTTGCCGGGCGCGAACTGCGCCACCGCGACGTGCACCATGGGGACCCTTCCGATAAGTGGAACTCTTGTGTACATGATGGATACTTGAGTGGTCCAGGTGTAGGCTCCGTCGCGGAAAGTGACGGCTTGGAGGGGGACGAGATGACTGTGACCGCCGAAGGAGGCGGCCCGGCACGCGAGCGGGTCTACACATGGCTGCGCGACGGGATCATCTCGGGTGAGCTGGAAGGCGGCCGCTTCCTCGACGAAATGTGGGTTTCCGGAGAGATCGGCGTTTCGCGGACCCCGGTGCGCGAGGCGTTCCACCGGCTGGCCGCCGAACGGTTCATCAGTCTCTTGCCGCGCAAGGGTGCCCAGGTGCGCACGGTCACCGCACGCGAACTGGAAGAGGTCTATCAGAGCAGGCGGCTGATCGAAGGCCACGCGATCGCGGCGCTCTGCGCGAACCGGGCCGGAGCGCCCGCCGAATTGCCGGAACTCATCGAAGCGATGGTGAACGCCGGGAACGAACGCGACTGGTTCGCCGTTTCGGGCTTCGACCGCCGCTTTCATCGCGCCATCGTGAACGCCGCGGGCAACTCCGTCCTGACCGAGCTGTACGACACCCTCCGCTCGCGGCAGCAACGCGTCACGGTCCGCGCGCTGGAGGCTCGGCCGGAGAGGCTGACGGTGATCAACGAAGAACACCGGGAATTGGTCGCTGCCTTGAACGCCCATGACGCGAAGGAAGCGTCACGGCTGCTGGAAGAGCATCTGCGCCCGGTGTCCGAAGTCATGTCGGTTCTGCCGCAGGAAGGCTGACCGCGATGGGACTCGAGAAGGTCGCCGGCGTCCTGCGCGACAACCTCACCGTCCGCCGCGTCTACGGCGAACCGGTGGAGCGCGACGGGGTGGTGGTGATCCCCGCCGCGAGCGTCATCGGCGGTGGTGGCGGCGGGCACGGCACCGAACAGGACAAGGAAGGCGAGGGCGGCGGCTTCATCCTGGCCGCGCGGCCTGTCGGCGCGTACGTGCTCAAGGGTGGCGACGTGCGCTGGGTGCCCGCGGTGGACGTGACCTTCCTTGGGGCGGTTTTCGCGATCATGGTCGCGACGATCCATAAGGCCCGGCGCCGGAAAGCTTGACGCCCGGCGGTCCGCTCATGCCCGGTTCGGGGCGGTGATGCCGGTGAGAATGAGATCGACCCCGGTGAGGAACTGCTCCCGGTCGTCGTGCTCGCGCACCTGGTCGGCGATGGACTTCATGAACGGGTATTCGCCGGAGTCGAGTTCTTCCCACGCCGTCGCCGCGGCGTGGAGGAATTCGGCCCGGTCCACTCCGGGCCCGAGTGCGCGGGCGTTCGCGGCGTTCTGGCCGGCGGCGCCGAAGACGTAGTGCGTGAGCGCCGAGGCCGCCGTGAACCAGGTGGCTTCGGGTACGCCGAGCGCGGCGACCCGTTGTCCGAAGCTTTCGAAGATCCGCGGCGTCACCGAGCCCCAAGGGCTGCGGGAAAGCTGAACGGCGAGTTGCGCGGAAAGCCACGGGTGTGCCGCGATCGCGTCGAACAGGCCGAGTGCGATGGTGCGGATCTCGTCCTGAGGCGTGTCCGATGCCTCGTCGTGCTCGATGGCCAAGACGTCCGTGATGACGGAGTCGGTCGCGGCGTCGAGCAGTTCGGCCTTGTTCGCCACATGCCAGTAGATCGCTCCCGGCCCGGTGGCGAGGCGTTCGGTCAGTGTCCGGAAGGTCAGCCCGTTCTCGCCGTCCGCGTCGAGCAGTGCGACGGCGGCCTCGACGATGCGCTCGCGGGAGAGCGCCTCCGTGCGCCGCGGTGTCCGGCTTGTCCGTGTGGCCATGCCGTCCATCTTGACACGGCTGGAGCACCGTTCCACTATGGAACGAAATTCCATCATGGAACGTCATTCCAGAAGAGGTGTCATGCAGTCGACCGTCACGATCGTCGGCGCTGGGCTCAGCGGGCTCACCCTGGCCCGTGTCCTGCACGTACACGGCATTCCGGGGGTGGTCTACGAGGCAGAGGGTTCGCCGGAGGACCGCGCACAGGGCGGGATGCTCGACATCCACGACTACAACGGGCAGCTCGCCATCCAGGCGGCAGGCCTGATGGAGGAGTTCCGCGGCCTCGTGTTGGAGGGCCGCGAAGCGATGCGGGTCCTCGCCCCGGACGGGACGGTCCTGTTCGAGCAGGCCGACGACGGGACAGGCGGCCGCCCCGAGGTACAGCGCGCCGACCTGCGGCGGATGCTGCTCGGTTCCCTCCCGGAAGGCACCGTCCGCTGGGGCCACAAGGTCACCGGCGTCCGGCGGCTCGACGGAGGTGGCCACGAGGTGACCTTCGCCGACGGCACCACCGCCGAGGGAGACGTGCTGGTCGGCGCGGATGGCGCCTGGTCGCGAGTACGGCCTTTGCTCACCGACGCCTCACCCAAGTACGCCGGTACGTCGTTCGTCGAGACCTATCTGTACGACGCCGACACCCGGCATCAGGCCGCCGCGAAGGCGGTCGGCGGTGGGGCGCTGATAGCACCGGCACCGGAGAGGGAGATCCACGCGCACCGGGAAAGCGGCGACACCTTGCACACCTACGTCGTGCTCAACGAGACGCTGGACTGGTTCGCGGCCATCGATTTCGCCGACCCGGCCGCGGCCACCGCGCGGATCGTGCGGGAGTTCGACGGCTGGGCACCGGAACTCACCGCGCTGATCACCGAGACCGACACCGCACCGGTCCATCGTCCGCATTACGCCCTCCCTTCCGGGCTCCGCTGGGACCGGGTGCCGGGGGTGACGCTGGTCGGCGACGCCGCCCACCTCGCCGCCCCCAACGGCGAAGGAGCGAACCTCGCCATGCTCGACGGCGCCGAACTGGCCAAGGCGCTCGCCGCGCATCCCGGCGACGTCGAGGCCGGGATCGCCGAATACGAGGAAGCCATGTTCGTCCGGAGTGTCGAAGTCGAAGGCGAGACCGCGGTCCTGCGGGAACGCGAGTTCCGCGAGAAGCTTCCGTGGAGCCTGGTCGAGATGTTCGTCGGAAGCGAATGATCCGGGTGGGCCGGACAGCCGGATCCGGGCTAGTTTCCCCTCATGGCGAAAAGCTCGGCGGTGGAGATCGAGGTCGGCGACCGGACGGTGCGCGTCTCGAACCCGGATCGGGTCTACTTCCCGGCGCGGGGTGAAACCAAGCTCGACCTCGTCCGGTACTACCTCGCGGTCGGCGACGGGATCGTGCGCGCGCTGCGGGAGCGGCCGTGCATGCTGCACCGGTTCCCGTCCGGGGTCTCGGGGGAGAAGGTCCACCAGAAACGCGTCCCGAACGGTGCCCCGGACTGGCTGCAGACCGTCCGCGTCGACTTCCCCTCCGGGAGGCACGCCTACGAACTGTGCGTCACGCACCCCGCCGACGTGATCTGGGCAGTGCAGATGTCGACCGTCGAGTTTCACCCCTGGAACTCCCGCCGGGCCGACACCGAACGTCCCGACGAGTGGCGGATCGACCTCGACCCGATGCCCGACTGCCCGTTCTCCACCGTGCGGAAGGTCGCCCACACCGTCCGCGAGCTCCTGGACGAACTCGGCATCACCGGATGGCCGAAGACCTCCGGCGGCCACGGCCTGCACGTTTACGTCCGGATCGAACCGAGGTGGGGCTTCCAGGAGGTCCGCCGGGCCGCGCACGCCTTCGCGCGCGAGGTCGAGCGCCGGATGCCGGACGAGGTCACCACCACCTGGTGGCGCAAGGATCGCGATCCTTCGAAACTGTTCGTCGACTACAACCAGAACGCGCGCGACCACACCATCGCCAGCGCCTACTCGGTCCGCGGCGTACCCGAAGCCGTCGTCTCGACGCCGATCGGCTGGGACGAGATCGACGACGTCGAGCCGACCGAATTCACCATCGCCACCGTGCCCGCGCGCTTCGCCGAACTCGGCGACCTGCACGCGGGCATCGACGACACGGCGTACTCGCTCGACGCCCTTCTCGAGTGGGCCGACCGCGACCCGCATTTAGAGGACTAAACGCGGGGCCAGGGGTCACTTGCCGACGTAGGCCGCCAGGTGCTCGCCGGTGAGGGTCGAACCGGTCGCGACGAGGTCGGCGGGAGTGCCCTCGAAGACGATCTTGCCGCCGTCGTGACCGGCGCCGGGGCCGAGGTCGATGATCCAGTCGGCGTGCGCCATGACGGCCTGGTGGTGCTCGATCACGATCACGGACTTGCCGGAGTCGACGAGCCGGTCCAGCAGGCCGAGCAGGTTCTCGACGTCGGCGAGGTGCAGACCGGTGGTGGGCTCGTCGAGGACGTAGACGCCGCCCTTGTCGCCCAGGTGCGTCGCGAGCTTCAGCCGCTGCCGTTCCCCGCCGGAAAGCGTGGTGAGCGGCTGGCCGAGGCTGAGGTAGCCGAGCCCGACGTCGTTGAGCCTGCTGAGGATGGCGTGCGCGGCCGGGACTCGCCCGTCGCCCTCGCCGCAGAACTCCTCGGCATCGGACACCGGCATCGCGAGGACCTCGCTGATGTTCTTGCCGCCGAAGGTGTACTCCAGCACCGAGGCCTGGAACCGTTTGCCGTCGCACTCCTCGCAGGTGGTCGCGGTGCCCGCCATGATGCCGAGGTCGGTGTAGATGACGCCGGCACCGTTGCAATTCGGGCAGGCGCCCTCGGAGTTGGCGCTGAACAGCGCCGGCTTCACGCCGTTGGCCTTGGCGAATGCCTTCCGGATCGGTTCGAGCAGGCTGGTGTAGGTGGCCGGATTGCTCCGCCGCGAGCCGCGGATGGGCGTCTGGTCGACGAAAATCACGCCGTCGGCGGGGATCGATCCGTGGATCAGCGAGCTCTTGCCGGAGCCCGCCACCCCGGTGACGACGCAGAGGACGCCGAGCGGGACGTCGACGTCGACGTTCTGGAGGTTGTGGCGGTCCGCGCCGCGGATCTCCAGTTTGCCGCTGGGCTTGCGGACGCTGTCCTTGAGCGCGGCCCGGTCGTCGAGGTGGCGGCCGGTGATGGTGTCGCTGGCGCGCAGGCCGTCGACGGTGCCCTCGAAGCAGATCGATCCGCCGGCCGTGCCCGCGCCGGGGCCGAGGTCGACGACGTGGTCGGCGATGGCGATCGTCTCCGGCTTGTGCTCGACGACCAGCACCGTGTTGCCCTTGTCGCGCAGCTGCTTGAGCAGGTTGTTCATCCGCTGGATGTCATGCGGGTGCAGGCCGATGGTCGGCTCGTCGAAGACGTAGGTGACGTCGGTGAGGGAAGAGCCGAGGTGGCGGATCATCTTGGTGCGCTGTGCCTCGCCACCCGACAGCGTGCCGGACGGCCGGTCGAGCGAGAGGTAGCCGAGCCCGATCTCCACGAAGGAGTCGAGAGTGTGCAGCAGCTTCTCCAGCAGCGGAGCCACCGACGGCTCCTTCAGCCCTCGGACCCACTCGGCGAGGTCGCTGATCTGCATCGAGCAGGCGTCGGCGATGTTGATCCGCTTGATCTTCGACGACCGCGCGGTCTCGCTCAGCCGGGTCCCGTCGCATTCGGGGCAGATGGTGAAGGTGACCGCCCGGTCGACGAACGCGCGGATATGCGGCTGCATCGCCTCGCGGTCCTTGGCCAGGAACGACTTCTGGATCGAGGGGATGAGACCCGAATAGGTCAGGTTGATGCCCTCGATCTTGAGCTTGACCGGCTCCTTGTAGAGCAGGTCGTTCAGCTGCCTCTTGGTGTATTTCTTGATCGGCTTGTCGGGGTCGAAGAAGCCGCAGCCGCGGAGGATGCGGCCGAACCAGCCCTCCATCGAGTAACCGGGGATCGACAGCGCGCCCTCGTTGAGGGATTTGTTCTCGTCGTACAGCGCGGTGAGGTCGATGTCGTTGACCGTGCCCCGCCCTTCGCAGCGCGAGCACATGCCGCCGGTGATGCTGAATTCGCGGCGTTCCTTCGTGGTCCGCCCGCCCTTCTCGACGGTCACGGCGCCCGCCCCGCTGATCGAGGCGACGTTGAAGGAGAACGCCTGCGGTGAGCCGATGTGCGGCTTCCCGATCCGGCTGAAGAGGATGCGCAGCATCGCGTGGGCGTCGGTGGCGGTGCCGACGGTGGAGCGGGGGTCGGAGCCCATCCGCTGCTGGTCGACGATGATCGCGGTGGTCAGGCCGTCGAGCACGTCGACCTCGGGCCGGGCCAGCGTCGGCATGAAACCCTGCACGAAGGTGCTGTAGGTCTCGTTGATCAGCCGTTGCGACTCGGCCGCGATGGTGTCGAAGACCAGTGAGCTCTTGCCCGAGCCGGAAACGCCGGTGAACACCGTCAGCCGTCTCTTCGGCAGCTCGACGGCGACGTCCTTGAGATTGTTCTCGCGCGCGCCCAGGACACGGATCAGGTCGTGGGTGTCGGCGGGATGCTGCTCGGGCGGCTGCGGCCTGGTGGTCTTGCGCATCGTTTCTCCATCCTCATGTGGGCCGCGTGTACGGTCCGTCAGCCTCACCGGGCTCGATCTAACCAGGTCGAGCCGTTCATCCTCGTTGTCCGTGCGGGGGTGTCCGCGACGATGCTCACGCTAGGTGAGCCGCGGCCTCCGGCGCTTCTCGATTCCTGATCGGGGTTCAGACGCTCCAGCCCTCGCTCTTCGTCGCCTTCAGATAGTCCTCGACCGGTGGTCCGACCGGCCTGCCTTCGAACTGCGTCGACAGCACCACCGACGACCGCAGCTCACCGTGCTTGCCGAGCCGTTCGAAGAGGCCCTCGAGATGTTCGAGCGACACGGCCCGCACCTTCAGCATGGTGCAGCGGTCACCGCTGAGCCGGTGCAGCTCGACCACCTCGGGATAGTCCTCCGATTTGCTGGTGCGCAGCAGGCAACTGCCGAGCGAGCAGCGCATTTCGACGAACGCCTGCAGGTCGTACCCGGTGCGGCGCGCGTCGATCTGTGCGCGATACCCGGTGATCACGCCCGTCTCCTCCAGCCGCCGGACCCGCTCGGCGACCGCCGGCGCGGAGAGGTTGACCCGGCGTCCCAGTTCCTTGAACGAGAGCCGCCCGTCGCTCTGGAGCGTCTCGACGAGCCGCCAGTCGAGCTCGTCCAGCGGTCTTTCCGATCGTAAGGTCATCGCGCCAGGATTCCTTTCATGATGGGCCTCGCAGCCCCGGAAGGCCTTCGTGAGCCTATTCGCCGGAACGCCCGGATTCCTTAGGTTTGAATCATGAAACCGATGTTCGCGCTCTTCATGGGCGTCGCCTGCCTCAGCACCGCGGTCGTCGGCCTGTCCACCACGGCGGCGTTGATCGTGGTCGAGCACGCCGGTGCCGCGTGGAGCGGGCTCCCGAACGCCGTACTGGTACTCGGTTCCGCCGCGGGGTCGCTGTCGTCGGGAACGCTGGCCGCCCGCTACGGCAGGCGACTGGTCCTGGTGCTGATGTACGGCGCCGCGGTGGCCGGCGCGCTGATCTCGTTCGCGGGTGTGCTCGGCGGGTCCGTGCTCGCGCTGGTGGCGGGGATGCCCTTGATCGGCTTCGGCAACAGCGGGGCTCAGCTTTCGCGCTACACGGCCGCCGACCTGTCTCCCGAACACCGCAAGGGTTTCGCACTGTCCACAATGGTCTGGGCGGGAACGGTCGGCGCGGTGGCCGGTCCGGCGTTGATCGCGCCGGCCGCGGCGCGGGCGGAAGCCGCCGAACTGCCTGCCCTGTCCGGTCCGCTCGCGGCCGGGGCGATCGTCGTGGCCATCGCGGTGGTCGCCGTCGCCACCCTGCCGCGCGGTCTCGCCGCTCCGCCGGAAGGAGTACCGAGGCGGGAACGGATGTCCGTGCGGAACCCCCTGATCCTCGGTCCGCTCGTGGCGATGGTCGGTGCGCAGCTGGCGATGGTCGCGGTGATGACGATGACGCCGGTCCAGCTGCACCAGCACGGTCAGGGCCTGGACGTCGTCGGCTGGGTGCTGAGCGCCCATCTGGTCGGGATGTTCGCGCTGGCGCCGTTGTCCGGCTGGATCGCCGATCGCTGGGGTGGCCGCGTGACGATCTTCGGTGGCATCGGCACGCTCACCGTCGCGGCGGTCACCGCGATCGGCGGCCCCGACTCGCATCACGTGGGAATCCCGGTCGCGATGTTCCTGCTCGGCTACGGCTGGAACCTCGTGTTCGTCGGCGGCAGCAGCATGCTCAGCCGTGATCTCCCGCCCGCTCAACGGGCACGGGCGCAGGGCACGGTCGACGCCTTCGTATGGGGGACCTCCGCGGCGGCGAGCCTGCTCGCCGGGCATCTGTTCGGCCTGGGTGGATACGTTCTGGTCGCCATCGCGGGCGGACTCTGCGCCCTCGCCCCGCTCGCGGTGATCGGCCGCCGGGTGAGCGCGGCCGCCCCGGTTGAAAAAGCCGGGCTCCCCTGATCTGCGAAACCATGGCGGCGCCGTCATACTTCTTCACTTCGACCACGAACGAGCCCGTGATGACGCAGATCACGTCGGCCATGAATTCGGAGGGTCCTAGGGTGAAGACGGACGAGGTGCGGGAGATCGGGGGTGCACGATGAGCGAGTTCGCGGTGAATCTGCGGGACCGGGTACGGCAGGCGAGGGAGGACGTCCGGATCGCCAGGCGGGAATCGGACGAGGATCGCGCGTCGGCCGTCGGCGCCGATCTGGCCAACCTGGAGCGCTTGGCCGCCGAGCACGGGGTGGACCTGCCTGAGCAGGCCTCGGACGACACCCGGGCGTGACCCCGGGTTCCGCGCCGCCCATGGGCCTTTGACACCCTGGGGCGCGTGACCGAAAGCCTGAACCGGATCCGCGCCTTCCTGGCGGATCGCGAGCCGCCGACACCGTGCCTGGTCGTGGACACCGACCTGGTCGCGGAGCGGACGGCCGCGGTCTCGGCGGCGTTCCCGGACGCGCTGATCCGCTACGCGGTCAAAGCCAATCCCGCTCCCGGGGTGCTCGACGCGGTGCGGTCGGTGGGAGCGGGGTTCGACGTCGCGGGCACGGGCGAGATCGACCTGTGCCTGTCCCGCGGCGCGGACGCGGCGGAACTGGCCTATGGCAACACGATCAAGAAGCCGTCGGACATCTCCTACGCGTATGCGCGCGGAGTTCGTGAATTCACCACGGACTCCGCCGGGGATCTGGCGAACCTCGCCGAGCACGCGCCCGGTTCGCTGGTCTCGATCCGCCTGCTGACCGGCGGCCCCGACTCGGTCACGCCGTTCGGCCACAAGTTCGGCTGTGAGCCCGCCGTGGCGGCCGCGTTGCTTCGCCGGGCCGTGGAAGCCGGGCTGAGGCCGGGAATCGCGTTCCACGTCGGGTCACAGCAACCGGATCCGGCGGCATGGGAGATCGGGATCGCGACCGCGGCCAAGGTCGCCGCCGAGGCGGGCGTCGGCCTGGCACGGCTCAACATCGGCGGAGGTTTCGCCACCGAGCACCGGGAGCCCGTGCCTTCTCTGGCCGGCTACGCGGCCGTGATCCATGCCGCCGTCCAGCAGCATCTGCCGGGGCCGGAACTGATGCTCGAGCCGGGCCGCGTGATCGTCGCCGACGCCGGGCTCATCCGGACCGAAGTCGTTCTGGTGACCACCCGTGCCGCCACCGACGAACGCCGCTGGGTCTACCTCGACGTCGGCAGGTACAACGGGATGGCCGAGTGCGAGAACGAAGCCGTCGCGTATCGGCTGGAGCCCGTCGGCGTCAAAGGTCCGGAAGGACCGGTGGTACTGGCGGGGCCGACCTGCGATGGTGACGACGTGCTCTACCAGCGGACGCCGTGCGCACTGCCACTGGCGTTGAAGGCGGGCGACCGGCTGGACATCCCGGGCACCGGTGCGTACACCGCCAGCTACTCGTCCATCGCTTTCAACGGAATCGAACCGTTGCGTACCTATGGTGTGGGGAGGTTCGCCGATGCCGGGTGAAATGCCACTCGTCGGCCGGTTCGCCGGCCGCCACGTCCTCGCGGAGTTCGAGGGGATCGAGCCTTCGCTCCTCGATGATCCCGTGTTGCTCAAGACGACCCTCGCGGACGCCGTGACGGAAGCGGGGGCGACGGTGTGCGAAGTCGTGTCGCATTCTTTCGCGCCGCAAGGGGTCACCGTGCTCGCGCTGCTGGCCGAGTCGCACGCGTCCGTGCACACCTATCCGGAGATCGGCTCGGTGTTCGTGGACGTGTTCACCTGCGGGGACCGGGCCGATCCGGAGCGAGCCGTCGCCCTGCTGGCGAAGCTGCTCGGTGCCGGCACCGTCCGGATGTCCACTGTGGAACGAGGAGAGAACTGATGGCGCAGCGGCGGATCGCCGAACCGATGGGACCGGGACTCACCCGGCACTGGGACGTCGACGAGGTGCTGTTCGAGGGTCGTACCGCCTTCCAGAACGTCCTCATCGGACGGACGGCGCAGGGGGTCTCCCTGTTCTGCGACGACGAACGGCAGAGTACCGAGCTGAGCCAGCTCGTCTACCACGAGGCGCTGATGATCCCGTCGCTGCTGCTCGCCGAACGGGTCGAGCGGGTGTTGATCATCGGCTCCAGCGAAGGGGTCGCCTCGGAACTCGCGGTCGCCGCGGGTGCCGAGGTGGTCGATCACGTCGACATCGACGCGGAGGCGGTGCGGGCCTGTGCCGAGCATCTTCCCTACGGCTACACGCTCGACGACCTCGCCCGTGCCGAGCGCGGCGACGGGAAGATCCGCGTGCACTATCGCGACGGCTGGGAGTTCCTCGCCGAAGCACGTGAGCGCGGCGACTCCTACGACGTGGTCGTCATCGACCTGCCGGACGAGAACGACGATCCGGAGGCGCAGCACAACCGGTTGTACGGAACCGATTTCCTGGCCAGGTGCACGGCACTGCTCGCCGCCGGGGGAGTGGTCGGCTGCCAGGCGGGCTGCCCGACGCTGTGGCGCAATCAGACGCTGATCTCGTCCTGGCGCCGGTTCACCGAGTCGTTCGGAACCGTCCTCTACTACGGCTCGGACGAGCACGAGTGGGCGTTCCTCAGCGGCCGGGCCGACGAGCTCGACGATCCGGGCGCCTTCGTCGCGGAGAAGATCGGCAAGGCGGGAATCGAGGAGTCCACTATGGACGAATACGCGTTGCGGGCGAATACGGTGCCGCCGATTTCCTTGCGCCGGTAACGCGAACCTTCGCGCCGCGATCGCACGGACTTCGTGCTGCTCGGGCATCCTTCCGCAGGATCCTCCATCTGGTCGTTGCCGGGTGCGGCCATGCGGGCCAGAATCGCTCGGGTGACTATCTGGCGCGCGGGGGCGCGAACGCACTTCCGGGATCGGTGATGGCGTTCATGGGCGGGGACGCCGAGCTCACCGCCGGGCTGACCAGGGAATCCTCGGTCTGCGCGGCGTTCGTGAGTTTGGCCGCGAGCGTCGTGGAGGATCCGGGGCCGGAGCGGCTGGTGGACATCCTGTCCAGCGAATGCGTGCGCCTGCTGCCGATCGATTCGATGGAGGTTTTCCTGCCGGGGCTGGAAGCCGAGCGGCATTCCACGGCGGTCGAAGAAGGCCCCGCCCTCGAATCGTTCGAAACCGGGAACGACGTCGTGGTCGAAGACCTCTCCGCCGAAAAGTCACGGTGGCCGGGTTACGTCGCCAGAATGGCCGGACTGGGCCATGTTGCGGTTTCCGCGCTTCCGTTGCGCGCGATGGAGGAAACCCTCGGTGCGGTCACGTTTCTGAATACCGAAACCGTCGTTTTGAGTGCCGAGGATCGTCGGCTGGGACAGGCGCTCGCCGACGTCGCGACCGTGTGCCTGCTCCAGCAACGGGAACTGCGCAACTACCGGACGCTTTCGGCGCAGTTGCAGACGGCGCTCGACAGCCGGATCGTCATCGAGCAGGCGAAGGGAGTGCTCGCCGAGCGCGCCGGGGTCAGTGTCGGCAAGGCTTTTCAGCGCATGCGCGCCTTCGCCCGAGGCTCGAACCGGAAGCTGGCGGACGTGGCACGCGATGTCGTCGACGGTTCGCTGGACAGCGAGGCGTTCCTTCGATCGCGCCGTTCTTGACAACTGCCGATCCGCGTCCGGCAGTTGCCGGTAGGGTCGTTGGTCACCGGAACCGATGACTTGTGCCGGGGGAACACGCGACCGTGCGGCCCTACAGTGCCGGGACGGAAGCGTGAAGGCTTCACGCAGAAGAGAGGATGCGTGAATGCCATGGCGCTACTGGGAAGCATTCTGGGGAGGAGCCGCTCGGTACGGCCGAGCCTGCTTCCGTTGCTGGAGCTGAGGGCGGCCGCTTTGACGTTGCAGGCGGGCTACGGACTCGCGCCGACCGGGACGGGGACGGTCTGCTTCGTCGCGGAGGGTCGTCCTGGCGACGGGACGGAGGCGGAGATCGTCGCCGGTCTCGCCGGGGATTCCGTTCGCCGCAACGTGATCATCCACGACGCGCACGGGAGGACGATCGTGCGCTGCTGGCGGGAGAACGGGGATCTGGGCTGGCTTCTCGGCGACCTCGTGGACGTCAACGACCGGCTGGCGCAGGCGGGCTTCGCGTCCTGGCTCCTGCACACGACGGTCGATTTCGCGGAGTTGCGGGATATGCGCCATCCCCAGCTCACCATGGTCTTCCGCCGCGAGCGCGGCACCTTCTACCCCTATGCCCCGCGCGGGACCCGCGGCCGGGACCGGGCGATGGAACTGAAGGTGCGTTCGTCATTGACCCGGATCGTGCCGATGGAGGCCGATATCGGCCGATGGCGCCCGGTCTGACCGATCACCCGGTCAGCCGGGGGGCACCGCTGAGCCAGCCGCGCAGCCGCTGAACGCGCCGGTCCCGTGGGTTCCAACGCGGGAAGTGGTACCGGTGCCGGAGCCGCGCGGGGTCGTTCGTGGCCGGGGCGGCACCCTCAGCCTGCTCGATGACGGTCATGACGTCGTCGAGCAGAGAGGCGTGTGTCTCGGGTTTCGCCGATACGCGCGGCAACCTTTCGAGTTCGGCGGAGACCAGTGTCCGGGTGGCGCCGGCGCGCGTGCCGGGACGGCGGCGGGTCTCGCAGATCCTCGTGGTCACGTCCCGGTCACCCTTTCCCGTCGGCGGTCCGGTGATTGCCACCTTCGACGATGCGGTATCGCGGGGTGCTCAGGTCACCGCCGAAGGTAGTGCCATCGAGGGCACAAAGACCCCAGTCGGTCGCCGAACGGGTACGGCGTGTCACGGGTTGGCTTCGAAACGCCTGGACGGTGGAAGTCGGTGGAACAATGTCCGCCGGCGAGACCTCGATCGACGGAGAAGGTGCATGCCGAACCCGACCTCACCGCAGCCCGGAACCCCGGCGGCGGCTCCGATCCGGGTGCTGCTCGTCGAAGACCACAAGATGGTGGCCGAGGCACTCGGTGCCGCCTTCGAGGAATTCCCGGAGATCCAGCTGGTGGCTTCGGTGGAATCCCTCGCGCACGGGATGATCGCGGCGGAACGCTATCTGCCCGATATCGTCCTGCTCGACAGGCGGCTGCCGGACGGCGACGGGATCGAGGCGATCGCGAGGCTTCGCGCGGTTTCGCCGTCGAGCCGCGTGCTCGTGCTGACCGGCGACGCGAACAGCGCCATCGCCGCCAGGATCCTCGAAGTCGGCGGTGCCGGGCTGTTGCTGAAATCCGGGTTGCTCGACGAGCTGATCACGGCGATCCGCACCGTCGCGGCGGGTGACGTCATCATCGATCCGGAACTGCTCAGCGGGGCCTTGGCCATGCTGGCCGGGAGTTCGGGCGCACTCGGGCCGGTGTTGTCGTTGCGGGAGCGGCAGGTGCTCGGCCTGATCGCCGACGGGGCGGGAACCGATCGGATCGCCGAGGAGCTGAGGCTCGCGCGGAACACCGTGCGGAATCACGTGCAGCGGATACTGGTGAAGACCGGAACCCATTCGAAACTCGAAGCCGTGGCGCACGCGCGCAGGAACGGCCTCCTCGAACGGCCGTAGCGCCGGGACGCGCCTGAGTGCCAAGCTGCACTATGGCCATGCCGTCATCGGAATCGGCGCCCGATAATCGCAATGCTGTGCTGTTCGAGCTGTTCGTGCACAGCGTCGTCGACTACGCCATTTACATGCTGGACGTCGACGGCAAGGTGATCACCTGGAACCAAGGCGCCGAACGGATCAAGGGATATTCCGAGGAGGAGATCCTCGGCCGCCATTTCTCCGTTTTCTACACCGAGGAGGACATCGCCGAGGGAAGGCCGACCGCGGAACTGCTGATCGCCGCCGAGATGGGCAGCCACGAGGACGAGAGCTGGCGGGTCCGCCGAGGAGGGAAACGCTTCTGGGCCAATACCGTGCTCACCGCGGTACGCGACCACATGGGGACCTTGGTCGGTTTCGGCAAGGTGACCCGGGATCTCAGCGAACAGCGGAAAGTGCAAGAGGAAAGAAGGGGGCGGCAGCAGGCGTTCGCGCATTTGGTGCGAGCGCAAGAAACCGAAAGACGTCGTATCGCGTGGGATGTTCACGACGATTCCATCCAGTCGATGATCGCGGTGAGCATGCGTCTGCAGATGCTCGCCGCACAGCGCCGCGATTCCGCATTGATGCAACTCGACGAAGCGATCCAAGGCGCGGTCCGGCGGTTGCGGATCTTGGTCGCCCAATTGCGGCCGCCCGCGCTGAACGACGATGATCTGGTCGGCTCGATCCGTGACTACCTCGACGAGGTCGTCCGCGGCTGGGGGCTGGACTACACGCTGCGGCACGATTTCACCGGCAAGCCGCCACCCGAACTCGTCGTCACCGTCTTCCGGATCCTGCAGGAGGCGTTGGTCAACGTGCGGAAGCACGCGAACGCCACCCTCGTCGAGGTCACCCTGACCGGACAGGACGGCGGACTGCTGGTGAAGGTCGCCGACAACGGCGACGGGATGAAGCCTGGCGCCGAAGGTTCCCCGGAAGTGTTGTCGGGTGAACACATCGGAATGGCATCGATGCGTGAGCGTGCGGAGGCGGCGCAAGGATGGTTCCGGGTGACCAGCAGACCGGGGGAGGGCACCTGGGTGGTCTGCTGGATTCCGCTGACCGGTTCCGGACCGGCACGGCGATGACGGTTCCCCCGGGACCCGGGGAACCCTGGACGAAGGAGACACCGCGATGCCGGAGCCGGGGAACAAGCGGATGTCGCGTGACACGGCCCGAGCGGGCGGTGGGCTCAACGACGAAGGGCTGCAGCGGCTGTTGAAGGGACTGAAAGCCGTTCGCGACGGCGATTTCAGCACGCGGCTGCCCCAAGTGGACGATGTCCTGATGGACGAGATGGCGGTCGTCTTCAACGGGATGGTCGACCAGCTGGCGCTGTTCACCTCCGAGGTCACCCGGGTCGCGCGCGAGGTGGGAACCGACGGCAAACTCGGCGGGCAGGCGGCGGTGCCTTCGGTTTCGGGTACCTGGAAGGACCTCACCGATTCGGTGAACGCGATGGCGGGCAATCTGACCGGCCAGGTCCGCGACATCGCCGAGGTCGCGACGGCGGTGGCGAAAGGTGATCTGTCCCAGAAGATCACCGTCGACGTCAAAGGCGAGATGCTGGAGCTGAAGAACACGATCAACACGATGGTGGATCAGTTGTCGTCGTTCGCCGACGAGGTCACGCGGGTCGCGCGCGAGGTGGGCAGCGAAGGACGGCTGGGCGGACAGGCGGAAGTTCCCGGTGTGGCCGGGACTTGGCGGGACTTGACGACGTCGGTGAACTTCATGGCCGGCAACCTCACCGACCAGGTGCGGTCGATCGCCGAAGTGACCACCGCCGTGGCGAAGGGTGACTTGTCGCAGAAGATCACGGTCGACGCGCGGGGTGAGATTCTCGAGCTGAAGAACACGATCAACACGATGGTGGATCAGCTTTCCTCGTTCGCCGACGAGGTCACGCGCGTGGCGCGTGAGGTCGGCACCGAGGGCGCCCTCGGTGGGCAGGCGCAGGTTCCCGGTGTGGCCGGGACTTGGCGGGATCTGACGACGTCGGTGAACTTCATGGCGGGCAATCTCACCGCGCAGGTGCGGTCCATCGCGCAGGTCGCGACCGCGGTGGCGAAGGGTGATCTGTCGCAGAAGATCACGGTCGACGCGCGGGGTGAGATTCTCGAGCTGAAGAACACGATCAACACGATGGTGGATCAGCTTTCCTCGTTCGCCGACGAGGTCACGCGCGTGGCGCGTGAGGTGGGCACCGAGGGACGGCTTGGTGGCCAAGCGGACGTGAAGGGTGTGTCGGGGACTTGGAAGGGTTTGACCGAGTCGGTGAATGTCATGGCCGACAACCTGACCGACCAGGTCCGCTCCATCGCCGAAGTCACCACCGCGGTGGCGAAAGGCGACCTGTCGCAGAAGATCCGCGTCGACGCGCGCGGCGAGATCCTGGAACTCAAGGACACGATCAACACGATGGTCGGCCAGTTGTCGTCGTTCGCCGACGAGGTCACGCGGGTCGCGCGTGAGGTGGGTACGGAAGGGCGGCTTGGTGGTCAGGCGGATGTCAAGGGTGTGTCGGGGACTTGGAAGGGTTTGACCGAGTCGGTGAATGTCATGGCCGACAACCTGACCGACCAGGTCCGCTCCATCGCCCAGGTCGCGACCGCGGTCGCCAGAGGGGATCTGTCCCAGAAGATCACCGTCGAAGCCAAAGGCGAGGTCGCCGCGCTCGCGCAGACGATCAACACGATGGTCGACACGCTCTCGGCGTTCGCGGACGAGGTCACCCGGGTGGCGCGCGAGGTCGGCACCGAGGGCATCCTCGGCGGGCAGGCCCGCGTGCCCAACGTCGCCGGAACCTGGAAGGACCTCACCGACAACGTCAACTCGATGGCGAACAACCTCACCGGCCAGGTGCGCAACATCGCCCAGGTGACCACCGCGGTGGCGCAGGGCGACCTGTCCCGCAAGATCGACGTCGACGCCCGTGGCGAGATCCTGGAGCTCAAGACCACCATCAACACGATGGTCGACCAGCTCTCCGCGTTCGCCGCGGAGGTCACCCGGGTCGCGCGCGAGGTCGGCAGCGAGGGACGGCTCGGCGGCCAGGCCGAGGTCGAGGGCGTTTCGGGCACCTGGAAACGGCTGACCGAGAACGTCAACGAATTGGCCGGGAACCTCACCCGCCAGGTGCGGGCGATCGCCGAGGTCACCAGCGCGGTGGCCACCGGCGACCTCACCCGGTCGATCTCCGTCGAGGCGCAGGGCGAGGTCGCGGAACTGAAGGACAACATCAACGCGATGGTCCAGTCGCTGCGCGAGACGACGCGGGCGAACGAGGAACAGGACTGGCTCAACACCAACCTGGCGCGGATTTCCGGTCTGATGCAGGGCCATCGGGACCTGCGGGTGGTCGCCACGCTCATCATGAACGAACTGACCCCGCTGGTCGGCGCGCAGCACGGGACGTTCTTCCTCACGGAGTCCGGCGAAAACGGCACCCGGCTGCGGCTGATCACCAGCTACGGGCACAGCGAGGATCCGGACGTGCCCTCGCAGTTCGCCATGGGCCAATCGCTGATCGGGCAGGCCGCGCACAGCAAGAAGCCGATCGTGGTCGACCGGACGCCGCCGGGTTTCGTGAAGATCTCGTCGAGTCTCGGTTCCGCTCCGCCGGTCACCCTGATCGTGCTGCCGATCGTCTTCGAGGACCAGGTGCTCGGCGTCATCGAACTGGCGTCGTTCGGCGAATTCACCGCTGTCCGCAAGGATTTCCTCGAACAACTGATGGAGACCATCGGGGTCAACGTCAACACGATCATCGCCAACGCCCGGACCGACTCCCTGCTGGAGGAGTCCCAGCGGCTGGCGGAGGAGCTGCAGGCCCGTTCGGAAGAACTCCAGTCGCAGCAAGCGGAACTCCAGCGGTCCAACGCGGAACTGGAGGAGAAGGCCGAACTGCTGGCCCGGCAGAACCGCGACATCGAGGTCAAGAACTTCGAAATCGAGCAGGCGCGGCAGGAGATCGAGGAGCGCGCGCAGCAGCTCGCGCTGGCGTCGAAGTACAAGTCCGAGTTCCTGGCGAACATGTCGCACGAACTCCGGACCCCGTTGACCAGCCTGCTGATCCTCGCCGGGGTGCTGTCACAGAACTCGACCCAGAACCTGACGCCCAAACAGGTCGAGTTCGCCAAGGTGATCCAGTCCGCCGGCACCGACCTGCTGCAGCTGATCAACGACATTCTCGACCTTTCGAAGGTCGAGGCGGGCAAAATGGACATCCACCACGAGCCGTTCCCGCTGTGCCAGCTGCTCGACTACGTCGGCACGACGTTCCGCCCGCTGACCGCGGAGAAGGGGCTCGACTTCCAGGTCACGGTCGAGCCCAACGTGCCGGAACTCCTGTTCACCGACGAGCAACGGCTGCGGCAGGTGCTGCGGAACCTGTTGTCGAACGCGGTCAAGTTCATCGAAGACGGCAGCGTCGAGCTGCGGGTCAAACTGGTCGATCCGATCTCACCGTCCGACGAGCACGAGTCCTTGGTGGCGTTCAGCGTGATCGACACCGGGATCGGGATCGCCGAAGAGAACCTCGAATCGATCTTCGGCGCCTTCCAGCAGGCTGACGGCACCACCAGCCGCAAATACGGCGGTACCGGACTGGGTCTGTCGATCAGCCGTGAGGTCGCCTACCTGCTCGGCGGCGAGATCCGGGCGGACAGTGTGCTGGGCACGGGCAGCACCTTCACCCTTTACCTGCCGGTGGCCCGGTTCGCCGCGCCCGTGCCCGCGGTCGAGTCCACTGTGGACAACATGGGTGCGGCAGGGCGGCGCGTCCTGGTCGTGGAAAGCGAGCAGAACAGTCTGCTGACCCTGCTCGCCAGAGGGGTCGCCGCCGATCTCGCGGACAGCCACGGCTCCGTCCAGGTGCGCGCCGTGGCCGACCCGGCCGAAGCGTTCGACGAACTGAAACGCAACAGCTATCGCTGCGTCGTGCTCGACACCAGCATCCCGGGCACGAGCGCCTTGTCGTTCCTCAAACGTCTTGTCGAAGGACCGGACACTGTCAAGGTTCCGGTGCTGGCGCACGCGAGCCGCAAGCTCAGCGCCGCGCATGACCGGCTGCTGCAAGGCCACGCGAGGCAGCATCCGGTCGAACTGCTGCCGTCGCTCGACATGCTGCGGGAACGCATCATGCTGCACATCTCGGCCAGCGAACTCGACGGCATCCTCCCGCTGATGCACCAGCCCGAAGAGATCCCGGTGCGCCCCGAGGTGACGGCGAGTGCCGCGGACCCGCCCGAGGGACCTCGGCGACTGCAAGGGCGCAAGGTCCTCCTCGTCGACGACGACGCCCGCAACGTCTTCGCGATCTCCGGGATGCTCGAACTGCACGGACTGTCGGTGGTCCACGCGCCCAACGGTCGCAAAGGCATCGAGGAACTGCTGGCTGACGACGACATCGACCTCATCCTGATGGACGTGATGATGCCGGAGATGGACGGCCACGCGACGACGGCCGCGATCCGCGAGATGCCGAAGTTCGCCGACCTGCCGATCATCACGGTGACCGCGAAGGCGATGGAGGGTGACCGCGAGAAGAGCCTCGCCACAGGGGCGAGCGACTACGTCACCAAACCCGTGGACGCGGCGGAACTGCTGGCCTGCATGGAACGCTGGCTTTCCGACTGAGGTCGCCACCACGACCAACTCGACCACCTCTCACCGGAAGTCTCAAGCCCCGGAAGTCCGTGAAGGCCAGCGGGAGTGAGCTCGCGCAAGGGTCCTCACCCAGCTCTTGACTGTCCACAAGGGATGCTTCTCGCGACAAATGTGCCCGGTTTGGGTGATTTGCGCGGTTTCGCGAGGGGGGGTCGTGAGTGATTTGGGTCGTTCTAACCCTCATTATCACTCACGACCTCACTTGGAACCGTGCATAGCGGCATCAATCGGACACCTAATCGCCCGGAGGTGTCCCTTGTGGACACTGAAGCCCCGCTGGCGTCCAGAATCAAGCCTGCCCTACCCCGACTTTGCTGGGACCCTGACCTTGAGAGCAGGGAAGGAGGCCTTCACGGTCCCGCCACCTTTGACTCGCGTCTCAACGACCAACCCGGCTATTCCGTCCCGCTGGCGCTGTTCGCGCAGAGACGGCGGATGGCGGCGACGATCTCGGTGTTCGGGCTGCCCTTGACGAGGTACTCGGTGACGCCGGCGGACGCCATCTGGGCGATGGACCGGGTGTCGCTGTGCGCGGAGAACGCCATCAGCCGCGTGCGGGGCACCCGCCGCCGGATCTCCCTGGCCATCCACACCCCGCCGCCGCCGGGGATCCGGACATCGAGGACGGCGACTTCCGGGACCAGCAGCTCGGCGAGCGCGACGCCTTCACCGGCGGTGAGCGCGATGGCCACCACCTCGATGTCGGGTTCGGTCTCCAGAAGGGCGCGCAAGGCATCGCCGATGACCGGGTTGTCGTCCGCGACGAGCACCCGAAGTCTGAGCGGCGGCTTTCGGTTCATGACCCAGTCCGTGCCCGCGGTGTCTGCGGTGCCGGTGGTGGTCGCGGGCCCGCCGCCGAGCTTGGCGTGACTCAGCAAGACAGTCGTCGATCGCCTTCGCTCGGCTGCTCGACGAGTGTCCTGGCGACGTCGTGGATCTTCATGTTGTTGTTGCGGCAGAACGACCGCAGCAGCTCGAACGCCGAGTCGATGTCGATCTGGTAACGCTCGGCGAGGATGCCTTTGGCCTGTTCGATGGGCAGCCGGTGGTCCAGCGCGTACTGGAGTTGCTCGGCACGGGCGCGGTAAAAGCGAATGCGGTTGCGCATGGCCACGAGCTCGTCTGCCGGGTCTGGTGTGCCGGACGAGTGGGACGGCGAAAGCGTGGTCTCGGACATGGGGCGATCGTCGCAGCGGTCGGCGGCGCGGGAAAGAAGAGAACGTCCTGACTCGCCTGATGCAAATGAACCTGGTCCGGGCGGCGGCCACTCGAACGGGTGCCGAACAGGGTCCTTTGGCCGGTCGCAGTGACCGGTCGTGCACCGTACGCTCTGAGCGGAGGAGGGAAACCGTGGAGGTCGGAATGCTCCGGGTGTTTCTGGTCGACGACCACGAGGTAGTCCGTCGAGGGGTCGCGGACATGCTCGAGGAGGACGCCGAGCTGTGCGTCGTCGGTCAGGCGGCGACCTTTTCCCAGGCGCTGGCGAGGATTCCGGCGCTGCGGCCTGACGTCGCGGTCCTCGACGTCCGGCTGCCGGACGGCAACGGTGTCGAACTCGCACGGGAACTGAGGTCCAGGGCCCCCGAACTGAAATGCCTGATGCTCACCTCCTACACCGACGAGCAGGCGATGCTCGACGCGATCATGGCCGGCGCGAGCGGCTTCGTCATCAAGGACATCCGGGGGATGGACCTGGTCGCCGCGGTCAAGGAGGTCGGCCGCGGCCGCTCCTTGCTGGACACACGCGCCGCCGCGACGCTGATGGCGAAGTTCCGTGACGTCACGGTGAAGAAGGGCCCGCTCGCCGGGCTTTCCGAACAGGAGCGCACGCTGCTGGAACTGATCGGCGAGGGGCTGACCAACCGGCAGATCGCCGAACGGATGTTCCTCGCCGAGAAGACCGTCAAGAACTACGTGTCCCGGCTGCTGACGAAACTCGGGATGCAGCGGCGTACCCAGGCGGCCGTCCTGGCCACGGAACTGCGCCGCCACTGACACTGGGCCCGGATGTTCAGGCGGAAACGAACGTTTCGAGCAGGACGTCCTCCAGCGGGCGCCGCGGGGTCCACGGCAGCGGCGAGCCGTAGCCGACGCGCAGCAGCACTTGCGGCCACACTCCGCAGCCGAGAAGCCTCCGGAGTTCGGCGCGTGCCGAACGGACCATGACCGGCGGCGAGATGAACGACGCGGTGAGTCCGGCGCCGGTCGCGGTCAGCAGAACCCGTTGCAGCGCTTGGCCTGCCTGCAACCGGTCGAGCCGCCCGTCGGTCAACGACCCGATCGCCACCACCAGTGGCGGATCCGGCCGACCGGAGGCACCGGGCGTGCCGAATTCTTCGAGGAGCCAGCTTTCGTCGGCGGGGGAGCCGTCGGTCGCGTAGGACGGCACCCCGTCGCGAGTGCCCGCGCGCAGTTCGGTCCACCGGCGGAGTTCGGCGAGGAAGGCGGGATCGGCGAGCTGAGCCAGCCGCGCGCGAGCGGTGAGGTCACGCAGGTGACCGCATTGTTCGGCGCTCAGGCTCGGCATCCACGCGTGCTCGAGTTCGGTGGCGTGGCGGAGTACGGCGAGCGTGGACCGCGGGATGGCGGTGGGGAGGAACGGCCGCCGGTTGGTGCGGCGGCGGGGGATCGCGCGGGCGAGCCGGGTGACCTTGGGGTCGGGGGTGCGTTCGGCGAACGGGCGGACGACGGCCAGCAGATCGGGATCGGAGCGGCTTGGCATGAGTGTCGTCGCGGGATGGAAGCCCAGTGCGTGAATCGCCGTCCGGAGGGTGAACAAGGCGGCACCGCAGGAAAGGACGAGTTCGCGTCCGTCCGGATCCGTGACCGGTAGGATGCGGCGTGGATCGGCGTGGAGTTCGATTCCGGTGCCGGTGCACCGGAAGAGCCACGGCTGGGTGTTGTGCGTCGACGGTGCCAGCATGGCCGACCGGAGCACGGAATTCACCTGATCGGAGTTCAAGCGCCCGACCCTGGTGACTTGTAAGGTCATGGTTTCTCCCGCCGCCGCGCCACGGGTAATGGATGTCTCGGTGAGACGGTCCCGCCTGCGGTGCGGGGCCGAAAGAGGAGAAAGTCACCACGGCCGCGAGTCGTCCCGATCTTCGGAGGCGAAGCAGGATGTCGGCTCATGACCGGCTGGGTGGAACGGACGACCGGCTCACCGGCGCGCCATCCCAGCTGCGGGTTCGTGAGGTGTTGCGGGATCTCCAGAACCGCATCGAACGGCTCATCGGCACACGCGACAAGATGGACGGTCTGCTCGAAGCGGTGCTCGCCGTCGCGTCCGGACTGGAGCTGGACACGACACTGCGCCGGATCGTGCAGGCGGCGATCGACCTCGCCGAGGCCACCTACGGCGCGGTGGGGGTGATCGCGGACGACGGTTCGCTCGCCGAATTCGTCTATCTCGGGATCGACGGCGAGACGAAACAACAGATCGGCCATCTGCCGAAAGGGCACGGGCTGCTCGGTTTCGTCATCGAGGAGGCGAAACCGGTGCGCCTGGCCGACATCTCGCGGCATCCCGCGTCGGTCGGCTTCCCGGCGTGTCATCCGCCGATGAGTTCCTTCCTCGGCGTGCCGATCCGGGTCGGTGACGAGGTGTTCGGAAATCTCTACCTGACCGAGAAACGCGGGGGAGGTTTCACCGACGACGACGAGGTGGTCGTCCAGGCGCTCGCCGCCGCGGCCGGGATCGCGATCGAGAACGCGCACCTGTACGAGCAGGCACGGATCCGCCAGCGGTGGCAGGCCGCCACCAGCGAGGTGACCACGGAACTGCTGGGCGGCACCGACCCCGTCGACGCGCTCAACCTGATCGCCAGCAGGGCACTGGAACTGACCGGCTCCGACCTGACCCTGCTGGCACTGCCCGGTTCCGGCAGGCTCGACGTCAGCCCGGACGGCGAAGACGAGGCCGACGAACTCACCATCGCCGTCTGCGCGGGCGCCCGGTCGGGGGAACTGACCGGGGCTCGGATCAGCGTCGCCGCCTCGTTGCCGGGAGCGGTCTACCGCGACCGGACACCGCGCAGTGTGCCGGAACTGGTGCTCGGTGACGACGGCGAGATGCGCCTCGGGCCGACGCTGGTCGTACCGCTCCGCGCGCGGGAACGTACTTCCGGGGTGCTGATGGCGGTACGGAATCCGGGCTCGGTCCCGTTCGAGCTCGCCCAGTTGCCGGTGGTGGCCTCGTTCGCCGACCAGGCGGCGCTCGCGCTCCAGCTCGCCGCGCAGCAGCGCACGGCGAGGGAACTCGACGTGCTGGCCGACCGGGACCGGATCGCCAGGGATCTGCACGACCATGTGATCCAGCGGCTGTTCGCGGTCGGTCTCGCCATGCAGAGCACGCACCGCCGGGCGCACTCACCGGAACTGCGGCGGCGGATCGGCGAGAGCATCGACCAGATGCACGAGATCGTGCACGAGATCCGGACGGCCATCTTCGATCTCCACGGCGGCGAGGCCGGGCAACAGGGTGTCCGGCTGCGGTACCGCCTCTACGACTCGATCACCGAACTGACCGACGACACCGCGATCCATCCGACGATCAGCCTTTCCGGACCGCTCGATTCGATTCCCTTCCCGTTCGCCGAACACGTCGAAGCGGTGGTGCGGGAGACGGTCGGCAACGTCGTCCGCCACGCGCGGGCGAGCGGTGTTTCGGTGAGCGTCGCGGTGAAGGACGACGCACTGCGGATCGCGGTCACCGACGACGGCGTCGGTATCGGCGGGGAGCCCGGCGGTTTCGGCGGGCTGCGGAATCTGCGCGAGCGCGCGGAACGGGCGGGCGGGACGTTCCGGGTGGAGACGCGCGAAGAGGGCGGCACCCGGATCGAGTGGTCCGCCCCCTTGCGCTGATTTACGCCCTAGTTCGTCGACTGCACGGCGAGGATCCCGTCGACCTCGATGGAGCGGGAGACCTCGGCGTCGACGTCGGAGGCGACGGTCTCCAGAAGTTCCGCGGTGAGGTCGGAAAGCGCCCGCGCCACCGCCAGGTAGGAGCCGACCTGGGAGATCGAGCCGTCTCTCAGTCCGGCGTGCGCCAGCCCGACGCCGACGAACTCACCGCCGTCTTCGAGACGGAGTAACGCTTCCGCGCGGACCCGGTACGGTCCGGGCTGCAGGGATACGTCAATGGTCCATTTACCGGTGTTGTCGGTCATCATCGGCTCCGTTCCGGTCATCGAGACTCTCACCGCCGCCGTTCGTGGCACAGGGTCCTAAGTCCTCGCTCCCGGCGAAATCGGGGGCGAAAGTCCTCGGAATTCGTGACCGGCGGCCGCTGCGGTCGCCGGGTACCCCGGAGGAGGGTTGGCCAACCCCCCATTCCCCGGAGTCCACGATGAAGATCCCGTTGCCCACCCAGGTAGACCAAGCGGTGGCGGCCGCCGTGCGCGCGCCGTCGCCGCTCAACACCCAGCCGTGGCGGTTCGTCGTCGACCGGGACCGGATCGAGGTGTGGCTCGACCGCGCCAGGGTGCTCCGGGTCGCCGACCCGGACGCCCGTGAGGCAAGGCTCTCGTGTGGTGCGGCGGTGTTCAACCTGATCGTTTCGCTGCGCTCGAACGGGAAGACGCTGTCGCTGCGGCTGTTGCCTTCGCCGGAGGAGCAGGATCTCCTCGCCGACCTCCGGATCGGTGACGACCGGTTTTCCTCACCCGAAGAACGGAGGCTGGCCGAGGCTGTCTTTCGCCGTCACACGAACCGCCGTCCGTTCCTGAACAGGCCGGTGCCGGCCGACGCGTGGACGATGTTGCGGGCGTCCGCCCTGGTGGAAGGCGGGCTGCTGGAACTGTTCGGCCGGGGCGATCGGGCGGACGCCGTCGCGCGCGTCCTGCACCGGGCCGAAGCCGCGCAGGCGCGCAATGGCGCGTTTCAAGCGGAGATCGCGTTGTGGACCCGGCGGACGGCGAACGCTCCGGACGGAGTCCCGGCGCCCGCCCGACCGCCGTCGCCGCACGCGATCCCCGCGCAGGAGTCGTTCTCCGTCGCCGAACCAGAGAGCGGCGAGCCGGTGCTGGGCGCCGTACTGACCGCCGATGGCGGACCGGCCGCGGACCTGCGAGCGGGAATGGTGCTGCAGCGTGTGCTGCTGACCGCGACGGCCGCCGGACTCGCGGCGTCGTTCGTCGGCAGGCCGTTCGAGAGCAGGGAGACGCGGTTCGCGATGGACCGGATCTTCGCCGAGCTCGGCCGTCCGCACGCGGTGCTGCGCCTTGGCCATGGCCGTCCGGTGCCGATGACGGCACGCCGACCGGTCGAGGAAGTGATGGTCCGGTCGGGGGCGATGCTCTGAAGGGCTACCGGCCGGCCTTTCCACGCGCCGAGCTGGCGCTGCACGACGCGTGGATTTACAAAGGCCCGCTGGTGGATCGGTTGAGTTGTACTTCCGTGTCGGTACCGGCCGTTCGGGGGGCTTTCCGGCCGGTACCGACACACAAGAGAAGAGGGACCCCCGCCGCGAGAATGACGGCTGGCCGCGTCTTTCACCTGACCGAGTGAATCAGGCGGTTCGGTAGGCGGCGTTGACCCATTCGAGGTATGGGGCTCACCCGAGGAACGCCTGCAGTTCGTCGATGACCGCCTGTGGCTGTTCCTCGGCGACGAAGTGGCCGGAACCGGAGACCTTCCGCACCCGGACGTCCGCCGCCTTGGACGGCAGGACTGCCGCGAGGTAGTCGTAGTTGAACTCGGACCCCAGGCCCAGCGTCGGTGCGGTGATCTTCCCGTAGGCCTTCTGGTCCTCGATGTCCTGGCCGAACGCCTGGTACCAGCCGTTGCCCGCTCGGATGGCGTCCGGACGGTCGTACGCCGCGGCGTAGATCGCGCGGTCGCGGTCGCCGATCGAAGCGGGATCGGCCAGCAGGTGGTCGAACATCCAGTCGACGAGGAACCGCGCCCGGCCGGTCAGGAGCTGTTCGGGCAGGGTGGCGACCTGGTTGAAGGCGAACCACCAGACGTGCACCGGCTGCCCGGGCGGCGCAAGCATCGGAATCTGGTAGAGGCTTTCGTCCGGATGCGCGACGTCCATGAGCGTGAGGGACTTCGTCGCCTCCGGATGGTTGGCGGCGAAGCTGAACGCGACCATGGCGCCGATGTCGTGCCCGGCGATATGCGCCTGCCGGTAGCCCAGCGCGCGGACGAGCTCGTGGATGTCGCGGGCCATCGTCTTCTTGTCGTATCCGCCTTGCGGCTTGCCGGACCCGCCCATCCCGCGCAGGTCGACGGCGATCACGCGATACCGCTTCGCCAGCGTGGGCATGATCCTGTGGTACTGCCACCAGGTCTCCGGCCAGCCGGGCAGCAGGATCAGCGGCTCACCCCGGCCGCCCGCGACGTAATGCAGCCGTACGCCGTTGACCTGGGCGAACGCACTGCGGAAACCGCCGGGCAGGGAGCGGGCGAGTTCCGCGTCCGACGGCGCGGACGGTTGCCCGGCCGAGGCGGGGCCCGCCGAGGCCACCAGCGCGGCCGCGGCACCCGCGCCCAGGGTGAGCATGGACCGGCGGCTGAGGAAGGAACGGCTGTCTTCGGTCATGCCTTGATCCTGGGCCCGGCGGGCACCCGAGCGTGAGCGGTGTTTTCGCCAACCGAAGTCGTTTTTCGGACAGCACGGTCAGGACAGCACGGGCTCGGGCACACCGAGCCGGGTCCCGAACGTCTCCCGGTACGCCATCGGGGTGACGCCGACCTGCCGCCGGAAGTGCGGCCGGAGTGCCGCCGACGAGGAGAACCCGCAGTACCGGGCGATCTCGTCGACCGGGAGATCGGTGGATTCGAGCAACTGCTGGGCGCGGATGACCCGCTGATGGGTGAGCCAAGTGCCGGGCGCGGCGCCGGTGATCTCCCGGAACCGGCGGTCGTAGTTGCGCCTGCTCATATGCGCCCTGGCGGCCAGTTCGTCGACCGGCAAGGCGGTGTCCAGCCGGGTGAGCGCCCAGGCCATGGTCTCCGAGACCGGGTCACCTTCATCGAGTTCGGGCATCGGCGATTCGATGTACTGCGCCTGCCCACCGGGCCGGTGCGGCGGGACGACCATGCCCTTCGCGAGCCGGTTCGCCGCCTCGGCGCCACACCACGACCGGATCAGGTGCAGGCCGAGGTCCATTCCGGCGGCGCCCCCGCCGGCGGTCAGGATGTCACCGTCGTCGATGTAGAGCACCGACTCGTCGAGCCGGACCGCCGGGAAACGGGCGGCGAGCAGCGGCGCCATCGCCCAGTGCGTGGTCGCCGGACGGCCGTCGAGCAGCCCGGCGGCGGCCAGCACGAACGCGCCACTGCACAAGCCGGCCACCCGGCCGCCGCGGTCGTGAGCCGTTCGGAGTGCCTCCAATGCCGCTTCCGGCGGATCCTCCATCGGTGACCGCCAATTCGGGACGAGCACCAGATCCGCGGCCCGGATCGCGTCGAGGTCCTCGGGGACCGGGACGGTCAGGCCACCACCCCGCAACGCCGTGTCCGGTTCGCCGCCGACGACCTTGATCTCCAGGCCGGGCAGTTCTCCGAAGGCCGAGGCCATCTCGAACACCCCGAACGCGAACGACATCGCGCCGAGCGACGCCCCGTTGAAGACCACCACGGCCAGCCGTCTCATGACACAGAAGTGTAGAGGTCGCGGAGCCGGATTTTGACTGTCCGAAGGGGACGGTAGATTCGCCGCACGGTTTCGCCGGGGGAAGGAAGCTTCGATGTCGTATCCACAGGGACCGCAAGGACCACCCGGCCCGCAGTGGGGTCCTCCGTCGCAGCAGCAGGGTTATCCCCAGCAGCAGTACCCGCAGCAGCCCGGCTACCCGCCGCCCGGGTACGGCGGGCCGCAGTTCCCCGGGCAGCAGCCGCCGCCGAAGAAGGGCAACGGCCTGATGATCGGGCTCATCGCCGGCGGTGGCGCGCTCGTGGTGGTCGTCTTCGTGATCCTCGCGTTCGTGGCACCCGGTTTCCTGCTCAGCGACAGCAAGGCCCCGTCCAAGCAGAGCGCGACCCAGGTACCGCTCAGCGTCGACTGGGGGTCGGTCCTGGCGGGCAAGTTCATGCTCGCGGTGTACGGCGACGAGGCCGACAGGGCAGCCGATTCGGCTTGCGCGGATTCCAAGGCGAAGGTCAAAGCGGCGGCGAAGGCCGCGGGCGACCAGAACGCGTCGCTCACGGCGAAGGACCCGAAACAGGCAGGCCCTGACCTGATCTCGGTGACGATGTCCGGAACCCTCAACTATGAGAAGGACTTCACCACGACGATGGAGGTCCGGCGCGAGGGCAACGACCAGTACTGCATCGTCTCGGTCTCACCGCTACCGCCGCCCGCCTAGGGCAGCAGGCCCAGACGACGCGCGTGCGTGACGGCCTGCAGCCGGGAGTGCGCGTCGAGTTTCCGCATCGCGTCCCGAAGGTAGCTCTTGACCGTCTCGGCGGTCAGGCCCAGCCGGTGCGCGATCTCGCCGTTGGTGAGGCCGAGCGCGACGAGCGCGACGGTGTCCAGTTCCCTCGGCGCCAGGCGGACCGCCGGGAGAGCGGTGCCGGTCAGGTTCTCGCAGACCTCGTCGAGGCGGGCGCGAAGCGCGCTGTCGGTGACCTGGCCGGAAAGTGCGCGAAGTTCGCCGTAGGCCTCGCGTAGCCGTTCCCGCGGCGCGGCGTCCTCGTGGTGCTCGGCGAGTGGCTGTAGCTGCGCCAGCCGCCTCTCGACCTCGTCCTCGACGGCCATTGTCTGTTCGAGATCGCGTGCGGCGTGCAGGGCGGCGGTGATCGTGCGGTCGGCGAGGACGGCCTCGTCGCGCAGGCCGCCGTACAGCACGGCGCGGACCTGGCGGCGCACGACGACCGGGATCGCGACGACGGAGTGGATGCCCTCGTCGCGGACGGGCTCGTCGTAGTCGTGACTGATCGTGGTGGCGCTGTGGTAGCCGTTGGCGACGACCGGCCTGGTCAGGGCGAGTGCCTTGCCGCCGAGGCCGCGGCCCGCGTGGACGGACAGACCGTCGAGGGCGGTGCCTCGGTTGCCGAGGAACGCGGTCAGCCGCATGCGCGGCGAGGGGCCCGCGACCCCCGCGAAACCGACCGGCAGTCCGGTGTCGCGGCGCAGGTCCGAGACCGCGCCGAGAAGCAGGGCGTCGTCGACCCGCATCGCCTCACCCTCCTCGGTGATCCCCCTGGATCGGGGGTGGTGGCGGATCGGATCCGCCAGCACGATTTCCGGAACTGTACGCCTTCGCCAACGTCCCGGGAGAAACGATGACCGAAGCTCACGTCCGGCGGTTGCTCGAGGTCTATGGCGACGAGCGGGCGAGCGCCGCCGCGCTGTTGTGCGACCGGCATCCGGCGGAGTCGGTCGCGTTCACCGTGGTCGAACCCGACCTGACCGGCCACGATCTCACCTACGGCGAACTGCGCGAGCGGTCGGAACGGTTCGCCGGGGCCTTGGCCGGTCTCGGGGTGGGGCCGGGCGACCGGGTGGCGACGCTGATGGGCAAGTCCGCGGAACTGGTCGTGGCGCTGCTGGCGATCTGGCGGCTGGGCGCGGTGCATGTTCCACTGTTCACCGCGTTCGCGCCGCCCGCGATCGCGCTGCGGATCACCGGTAACGGGACGAAGGTCGTCATCGCCGACGCGGATCAGCGGGTGAAACTGGAACCGTCCGCGGATCTGCCCGCCGACGACGGGCGCCGGATCGTCGTCGCCGGTGACGCCGCCGGCGGAGCCTTGTCGTTCGAGGACTTGGAAAACAGTGCGGCGCCGTGGCCGGAGGCGGCGGTGACCGGCGGCTCCGGTGTACTGGTCGAGTTGTTCACCTCCGGGACGACCGGGACACCCAAGGCGGTTCCGATCCCGCTCCGCGCACTCGCGGGTTTCCAGGCGTATCAAGACTTCGCCCTCGACGTCCGGGCCGACGACGTCTTCTGGAACGCCGCGGACCCCGGCTGGGCCTACGGGCTGTACTACGCGATCATGACGCCGATGGCGACCGGCAGGCGGAGCCTGTTGCTGCACGCGGGTTTCTCGGCCGAACTGACGTGGGCGGTACTGGCGAAATTCGGCGTCACCAACTTCGCCGCCGCGCCGACGGTGTACCGCGCGCTCCGCAACGCGAACGCTCCGGTGCCGGACGGTCTGTGCCTGCGGCACTGCTCGTCGGCGGGTGAACCGCTGACCCCGGATGTCCTGGAGTGGGCGTCGTCGAACCTCGGCGTCGGCGTCTATGACCACTATGGACAGACCGAACTCGGCATGGTGGTGGGCAACGCGTGGCATCCGGACCTCCGCGCCGAGGTCAAGCCGGGCTCCATGGGGCGGGTCCTGCCGGGCTTCTCCATTGAGGTCCTCCAAGAGGACGCCGACGTCGTGGCGGAGCCAGGGGAGCGCGGCCGGGTCGCCTTGGACCTTCCCGCCAGCCCGTTGGTGTGGTTCAAGGGTTACCGCGACGCGCCGGAGCGCACCGCGGCCCGGTTCAGCCCCGACGGCCGCTGGTACTACACGGGCGACGTCGCCGCCAAGGACGCCGAAGGTTACCTGACCTTCGCTTCGCGCGACGACGACGTCATCCTGATGGCCGGCTACCGCATCGGCCCTTTCGACGTGGAAAGCGTTCTGCAGCAGCATTCCGCCGTGGCCGAGTCCGCCGTCATCGGTGTCCCGGACGCGCTGCGGGGCGAGGTGGTCGTGGCGTACGTGGTGGCGCGCGACGGTATCGTCGCCGATGCCGGACTGGCCGAGGAACTGAAGGTGCTGGTGAAGACGCGGTTCGCGGCGCACGCCTATCCGCGTGAGGTGCACTTCGTGGACGAGCTGCCCAAGACGCCCAGCGGGAAGATCCAGCGATTCCTGCTGCGGCAGCGGCATGGTCGTTGAGTCACGCCTTACTTCACGACCGGCCGCCGAGGCCACAGCCGCCCCACCGTCACCAGGGATGCGGGCGACCGTGGCAGGTAGGCGCGCGCCGATCGGGTTCTGAGTGTCCACTGGGGACGCTTCCTGGCGGCCGAGTGTCCGATTGATGTCGATATGTACGGGTCTGGGGGGGGGGGGGGGGGGGGGGGGGGGGGGGGGGGGGGGGGGGGAAAAGAAAAAAAAAAACAAAAAAAAAAGAGAAAAAAGAAAGAGACGCGAT
>NZ_JBVKAE010000013.1:200837-224692 GCF_055598845.1 Amycolatopsis sp. NPDC039088
GTCGTGTGGGGTTGTTGTTTTTTTGTCCCCCCCCCCCCCCCCCTCCACCCCCCCCCCCCCCCCCCCCCCCCCCCCCCCCCCCCCCACGCGAAGTGCTCACATCGGGCATTGCGTCCGGCGGTGGTGTCCCTTGTGGACCCTCAGGGCGCGGCCGGCCAGCCCGGAATCAGGCAGCCACTCACGACCTTCGGATCGCCAAGAGCGATACGGACCAGCAGTTGTACGACTTTGCCGGGGCCCTGACCGTCAGAGTAGGCAAGGAGGCCTTCACTACGAGAAGAAACAGGCCGGTAGTTTCGCGACTCTGCCACAGGCGCTGTCCGGTAAGTCCATAAAGGACGCTTACTGGTCGATCGGCCAGGTCTCGTCCCTGAGCAGCCGCTTGAGCACCTTCCCGGTCGCGTTCCGGGGAAGTTCCTCGACGAAGTACACGTCGCGGGGCACCGCGAAGCGAGCGAGGCGCCGGTGAATGTAGGCGCGGACGTCCTCGGCGTTCATCCTGGCACCGCGTTTCGGGACGATGTACGCCGCGAACCGTTGCCCGAACTCGCGATCCGGCACGCCGATCACGGCCGCTTCGTGGACGCCGGGCAGTGCGACGATGGCCTCTTCGACCGGGCGAGGGGACACGTTCTCCCCACCGGACACGATCATCTCGTCGGCGCGGCCGGTGACGAAGAGCCGTCCGGCGGCGTCCTGGTAGCCGACGTCGCCGGTCGCCATCAGTTCTTCGGCACGCGGCACGCTGGCGCCGTCGGTGTAGCCCTCGAACAGCATGTCGTTGCCGACGAAGATCTGTCCCTCCCAGCCCGGCGGGACGCGGTTGTGGTCGTCGTCGAGGATGGCGACCCGGGTGCCGGGCGGGCACCGGCCCGCGGTGGTCGGCGCCGCGCGGAGGTCTTCGGGCGTGGCGATACTGGCCCAGGAAACCTCTGTGGAGCCGTAAAAGTTGTAGAGCACGTCCCCGAAGGTGTCCATGAACTCGGTGACGATCGTCCCCGGCAGCGCGGATCCGCTGCTGGCGACGATGCGCAGTGACGACAGGTCGTACTTGGTGCGGATCCGTTCGGGCAGGTCGAGGATGCGTTGCAGCATGATCGGGACGGCGAACAACACGCCGCACCGGTGTTCGGCGATGGTCCTCAGTATCTCTTCGGAGTCGAACCGGCGGACCAGCGACAGCGACGCGCGCACCGCCATCCCGATCTGCATTCCGGCGAGTCCCCAGCTGTGGAACAGCGGCGCGGCAACCACGAAACGATCACCGGTGCGGAGCGGGATGCGGTCCAGCATCGCGGCCGAGGTCGCGAGTCCCTTCGGGGTCGGACGGCGTGCGCCCTTGGGAGTGCCCGTGGTGCCCGAGGTGAGCACGACGAGCCTGCCGATCCGGTCCGCCGGTTTCAGTTTGGTGGCGGGCACGCCGGCGATCAGCTGGTCGATCGTCGGGTAGCCGTTCTCGGTTTCCGGCCAGGTGGACAGCCGCAGGAAATCGCCGGGGATATCGGCGATGACCCGCGAAAACTCGTCGTCGGCGAGGACCGCGACCGGTTTGTGCAGGCCGATGACGTTCGCGACCGCGCTGGCGGAAAGCCCGGTGTTGAGCAGGATGACGTCCACGCCGAGTTTGCTGCACGCGATCAGTGACTCGACCATCGCGGCGTGGTTGCGGCACAACAGGGCGATCCGGTCACGCGAGCGGACTCCACGCAGTGCCAACGCGTTCGCGATCTGGTTGCTGCGATTCGCCGCCTGCTTGAACGTCCGGACGTTGCGTTCGTCGCGCAGCGCCGGCTCGTCCGGCACGCGGGCGGCGTTGGCCGTGTAGCCGCCCGCGACGGTCGCGCCCCACTGCGACAGCGAGGACAGCTGCCGGGCGATCTTGTCCGGCCGGGCGGCCGCGAGCACACCGGCCTTGATCAGGGTGCTCGCCGTGTGCAGCGTGGTGGCCTTGGTATGCGCGGGTTCCTCTTGCGGTGGCGCGGCCCGGCCCGAAAGGTGCAGGTCGATCCGCCGGGACACCGCGCGGACGCTGCGTTTGAACGACGCGGCGGACACGAGATGCGCGTGCCGCGCGGGAAGCATCAACTGCGCGACGAGTTCCGTGCCTTCGTCGGGAGCAGGCCTCAGTTCGACCGAGACCCAGTTGCCGTCGTCCTCGACCCCGCACCAGACGACGTGCTCGCCGGGGCGCCACACCCTGGCCTCGATCTCGCCGACGACGAGTTTGCCCGGCCGGGGCTCCAGGCGAATGAGGCATTTCGGACCACGTCCGCGTTCGGCGGGCTGCCGGATCTCGCACCAGCTGATCTCCGCGACGAACCTCGAGTAGGACTCGGGATCGCCGATCACTTCCCAAACCTGACCGGGAGAGTGCTCGATGATCGAGCTCGCCTGGACCACATCGTCTCGCATGCGATTCGCCTCACCACGCGCGTTCGGTGTTGACCGGGCAGCTGCCGGCGCCTCCTTTGTATTCAAGTTCGGCGAACCTACCAGCAATCGGCCGAACGCAATACTCCGAACGACACGGGGTCCTCGACCGCCCAAGGGAACCTCCAAGGAAAGAGTAGAAGGTTCCGGCCTGGCGGGCTGCCTGCCGACGGGGTTGATCGCGACGTCCGATTCACGCCAGCCTTCGTCCCTTGGCGCGGCGAAGCTGACGGACGTGACAGTTACCACGACGGCGGCCGAGACCGCGCACACCCGTATCGAGCCGGGAATCCTCTACTTCGGCACCCCGGTGGTGCTCCTCTCGACGTCGAACGAGACCGGGTCTCCGAACCTGGCTCCGATGTCGTCGGCGTTCTGGCTCGGCTGGCGGGGGATGCTCGGCTTGGGCGCGAAATCCAAGACGGCGCAGAATCTCATGCGAAGTCGCGAATGTGTTCTGAATCTCCCTTCCGATGGTCTGGCGGCCGCCGTCGACAGGCTCGCCCTGACCACCGGATCGGATCCCGTCCCGGCCCGCAAGTACGAACGCGGCTACCGGTACGAAGCCGACAAGTTCGGCAGGGCCGGGCTCACCCCGGTCGCGTCGGAGACCGTCCGGCCGCCCCGTGTGGCGGAATGCCCGGTGACGATGGAGGCCGTCGTCGAGGCCGTCCACCCGCTCGCCGAGGACGACGAGGCACAGCGCGGTGGCGTGCTCGTGTTCGAGGTCCGCGTGCAGCGCGTTCACGTCCACGACGACATCCGGATGCCGGGCACCGACGACCGGATCGACCCCGACCGGTGGCGGCCGCTGATCATGAGCTTCCAGAAGCTCTACGGTCTCGGCCCGCAGGCCCATCCATCGACTCTGGCGCGGATCCCGGAAAGGCTCTACCGGGGCCCCGACATCGAGCGGTCGCGGGTTCAGCCGTCGCGGGAGAACGAGAACCGGTTCACCAACGGCAACCAGCGCTGATAGGACGCGGCCCGGTCCGGCCACGACTCGCCGGACAGGCCGCGTTCGAGCTTCGGCCGCAGTTCGTGGTCGTTCAGCGACGACACGATCTCGAGCACGCTGTCGCCGGGATCCGTCCCGTCGAGTGAGGCGAAGAACCAGGAGACCGCCTCCGGGTGCCCGACGAGTACCGACAGCAGCACCAGCACCGCCCTGAACGGTGCTTCGCGTGTGCCGTCGGCGAGGAACTCGGCCAGTTCTTCGCCGGCGAGGCGCGCCCGCAACAGCCGATACAGGTTCAGCAGCCGTTTCGCGGCGCGCGGTGACCGGACGAGCGGGGCCAGCGTGGCCAGGAAGTCCAGTTCCGGCGTCGAGATCACCAGCCGAGGAGGTCGAAGGTCTATTGTGGACTGTTCGGACGACGGTCCAGGTGTTTCCTCGCGACGAGGAGCCGGTGCGACCGCATCCGGAGAGCGGTCGTCGGTGGGCTGATCCGGTTCGGCGGGAGCGGCCTCCGATGTGGCGTCCTGACCCTCGGTGGCGGCGAGCCCGCGCACGAGCCCCGCGAACCCTGGATCGTCCATGGGGGACAACGTGAACGGCACCTGGAAGATCTTCTCCAGGTAGCTCTCGGCGAAGGTCTCCGGATCGTCGCCGAGCATCTCCTCGTAGTGCTGCTCGACGGCCTTCTTCAGCCATCGGGAGTCGACACCCACCACGACGACGAAAACCGGCAGCGCCAGCAGGAGATGGATGGCTTCGAGGACCTGGACGACGACCTTGGGCGGGCAGCGGTCGAGGTCGTCGATGTACAGCACGGTCCGTTCGATCTTCCCCGAACCGTGCGGTACCTCGGCGAGCATGGTCGCGAACGTCTCCAGATCTTTGCGCAGCAACGAGACCACGCCCAGATGTTCGAGGTAGTCCGAGACCCGGGACTCGGCGAACGACACGAGATCCAGCCCGGGCGCGAGTTCGGTGACCGCCTTTTCGAGCCGGTCGGATTCGGCGTCCAGTTCGGCGAGGCGCCGCTCGGTCTCGGTGTCCTCTTCGGACGGACCGCCGAGATCGTCGAGCGCCTGATGGATCCGGCCGGCGCTGGCGCGCATCCGCAGGACGACGGTCAGCGCGGAACTCACCACGGTGAGCCCGCCGAGTACGCCCGACACCTGCGACTGCCCCAGGAGGAGCGTGACCACCAGTACGGTCACCAGTCCGCCGATCAGGACCAGCAACGGAACCGGATCCTGCCGCAGCCGTCGCCAGAATTCGGCGACGTCCGAGCGCAGCCCGCCGGTTTCCTGCGCGAGGCGTTCGAGATCCTCGGCGGTCGGCCGCTCGACACCGAGCCGGGACGCGATCCAGGCCTTGTCCGCGTCGGTGAGGCTGTCAAAGACCGCGCGGACGTACTCGCGTGGCTTCCGCCGACGCCGCTTCGCCTGTTTCTGTTGTGCGGTCAGAGTTCGGCGTTCGAGGCGGACAGCGCTGAGCCTGCCGAGAAGGGTCTTCTCCGTCTTGCGGCGTTCCGCGAGCGCGTCGGCTTGGCGCTGGAGATCGTTCTCGGCGCCGCTCGCGGCGAGGTTGTCGAAGATGTGGGTGGCGAGACTGGCGAGAAGGTTCGCCTCGCTGTAGTGCCAGGCGTTGAAGCTGATCTGGCGGACGCTCGAACAGTACGAGGACACGGTCTTACCGTGCGCTCCGGCCGCGGTTTCGGCCTCTTGCGCGGAGTCGGCGAGTTCGCGGACGCGCAGTTGCATCTGGCGCATGAAGAAGCTCTTGCCGGAACCCCAGCTGCCGAACAGGCCGATCGACAGGGGAGGGGTGATCATCCGCGAGACGACGAGATCGGCGAGCATCCGCACGTCGGGACCGATGTCGAGGCGGTCTATGCCGTCGTCGGTGTCGGGTCGGTAGTCGGCGACGTGAGCGGAGAAGGGATCGGGGCCCGCCGTCACACTCGAGTCATCATTCTTCCCACGTGCCTTGGCGAGTTGGCCGACGGTCCGGGTCGGCGGGCCGGCGTACATCTGCTCGGCGGCGGCACGCTCCGCGTCGGATAACTCCGGCAGGATGTGATGGACCGAGGGACGAAGGCGATCGAGAGCGAGACGCAAATCCGGGTTCTCGTAGTTTCTCGTGCCGATCAACCCGAGCACGCGCCGAGCGGGGTTCTTCGCCAGCCAGTTGGCAACGGAAGCGGCGTCGCGGACGATCACTCGGGGCAGCTTGTTGTCGAGCCAGATCACCGCCGGAGCGTCACCCTCGTCGAACACGAGATCGTCGGTCTCCGGCTCGATGACCAGTTCCCTTCCGGCGTGCACCGCGAGCAGGGCTTCGAAGGCTGTTCGACGGGCCCCCGAGTTGCTCTCGAACACGATGAGCGTGAACTGGTCGGCCGAAAGTGTGGCCTTGACGGCTTTGTCGATGTCGCGAGGCAGGTAGACACCGAGTTTCGAACCCAGTGGCTTGCTCTTCAGCAGAATCGTCGGATCGACTTCACGCACCAGCACCGGTCACGCACCCCTCCCAAGGCCGAACGGAAGGGCAGTCTAGAGGGCGGCCGCTCAGCTCTGCGTGAAACTCCGCCTCCTCTCGGTCACCTCTCGCTACGTTGATCTCATGGCCGGGGAGAAGCTCGACGGTAGATACGCGAAGATCTGGGCGGCGAGTACGACTTCCGCGTTGGGCAGCGGTCTCGCGACGGTGGCGGCGCCGCTGCTGATCGCTTCCCGTACCGACGACCCCCTCGTGGTCTCGGGCGGATTCGCGGTGGCGTGGCTGCCTTGGCTTCTCTTCGCACTGCCGGGTGGCGTGCTGGTCGACAGGGTGGACCGGCGGAAACTGATGATCACCCTCGACTGGATCCGCGTGCCTGCCGTCGCGGTGCTGGCGGTCGCGATCACGACGGGGAACGTCAGTGTCGCCTTGCTGTACGCCATCCTCTTCGTGATCAATTCCGGAGAAGTCGTGTTCCGCACGGCGAGTGGCGCGATGTTGCCCTCCATCGTCCCGAAGGTGTTGCTGGAGCGGGCGAACGGGCGGCTGTACGCCGGGACGACGCTGGCCCACGGCATGCTTTCCGGGCCGCTGAGCGGTTTCCTGTTCGGTGTCGCGGCGAGTATCCCGTTCTTCGTCAACGCCGGCACGTACGCGGTCAGCGCACTGCTGCTCGGGCTGATCGGGGGCGCCTACCGGTCGCGGCCCGAGGACGGCCCCGGTGAGCCGGTGAAGCGACGCTCGATCCGGTCCGAGGCGGCCGAAGGGTTCCGCTGGCTCGCCGGTCAACGGCTGCTGCGGACCATGGTCGGGCTGATCGGCCTGCTCAACCTGACCCTCGTCGCGGCCACGTCGGTACTGGTACTGCTCGCGAAGGAGCGGCTCCAGCTGGGGGCCGTCGGCTACGGCCTGCTCTTCACCTGCATGGCGGTGGGTGGCCTGCTCGGTTCGCTCACGGGCGACCGGCTGATCGCCTGGTGCACACCGACCTGGACGTTGCGGATCGGCCTGCTGATCGAGGCCGGGACCCATCTGGTGCTGGCGACGAGCACGAGCGCGGCGGTGGTCGGCGTGACGTTGTTCCTGTTCGGCGTGCATGGCGCGCTGTGGGGCATCGTCGGCAGTTCCCTGCGCCAGCGGCTCACCCCACCGGAGATGCTCGGCCGGGTCGGCAGCACCAGCCTGTTCATCGTCGCGGGCGGCAACTGTGTCGGGGCCTTGCTCGGTGGCGCGGTGGCCTCCAGGTTCGGGCTGACGACGCCGTACTGGGCGGGCTTCGTGGTGGCGGTGCTCGTTTCCGCCGTCACCTGGAGGGTGTTCGACCGCGCCGTCGTTTCCGCGGCCTACGCGGAGGAACCCGCTGTCAGCCGTTGATACCGGTGAGGGCGAAGAACTCCTGGCGCGACCGGGCGTCTTCGCGCAGAGTGCCGAGCAGGGTGGAAGTGACGGTGCTCGATCCGGTGGCCTGGACGCCGCGCAGGGTCATGCACGAGTGCTCGGCCTCGATCACCACACCGACGCCACGAGGGTCGAGCTGCTCGTCGAGCCAATCGGCGACCTGTTTCGTGAGGCGTTCCTGAACCTGCGGGCGGCAGGCGAAGTGCTCCACGATCCTGGCCAGCTTGGACAAACCGAGGATCCGCTCACCCGGCAGGTAACCGACGTGCGCGACCCCGACGAACGGCAGCAGGTGGTGTTCGCAGACCGATCGGACGGGGATGCCCCTGGCGAGGACGAGTTCGTCGTAGCCCTCGTCGTTGGGGAAGGTCGTGAGGTCGAAGGAGCGCGGGGTGAACAGCTCGGCGTACGCGCGCGCCATCCGGCCGGGGGTGCCGCGGAGGCTCTCGGAGTCCAGCGAAATGCCCAGTGCGGTGAGGAAGTCGGCGGCCGCGGCTTCGGCGGCCGCCAGGTCCGGTCCCGGCCCGGGTTCGTGCACGACGCGCAAGGCGGGAGTGGACATAAGGCCTCCTAGGCTGTACCGCGAACCCCGTGCTATTCGACTAAAGAATTTGGGCGTTTTATCGCCTGCCGGTTCAGCCTACATGGTAGATCCACGGTCCAGGATGTTCCGCCGGTTGAGATAGGCGATATCGTGGTGTACGTGACAGTGTCCGACCCGGACGGCCTCGACACCACCGCCATCGCCGCGGTGGCGGCGCTCGACGACGACCTGCGCCGCGGCATGTACGTCTACGCCCGGCGCGCCCGACGTCCGGTGACGCGGGACGAGGCGGCGGCCGCGGTCGGGATCTCCCGCAAACTCGCCGCGTTCCACCTCGACAAACTCGTGGCGGCCGGGCTGCTCCGGTTCGGCTTCGCGGCGGGCCCGGCGACCAAGGTGGGGCGCAAGCCCAAGGTCTATGAACCCGTCGAGGAAGCCGTCCAGGTGCAGCTGCCCGCGAGGCGGCACGAGATCCTGGCCGGCATCCTCACCGAGGCCGTGCTCGCCGAAGGATCGGGCGAAACGGCGCGGGACGCCGTGTTGCGGGTCGCGGGGGAGCGCGGCCTCGCCCTTGGTGAAGAGGAACGCGCGCGGACCCGGCCCGGCAGGCTCGGCGTGGAACGCGCGCTCACCGTGGCCGAAGGAATGCTCCGCCGCTTCGGTTTCGAACCGAGCCGGGACACCCAGACCTGTGTGCGGCTGCGGAACTGCCCGTTCCATCCGCTCGCCGCCGAGGCGCCCGAGCTCGTCTGCGGCCTCAACCAGGCGTTCCTCGCCGGTTTCCTGACCGGCGTGCGCGCCGGGAACGTGGAGGCTGTCCTCGCTCCCGGCGCGGCCGAGTGCTGTGTGGAGCTGCGGCAGGCCCGGTGAAACTCAGGCGGCGCCGGCGATCTGCCGGGTCGCGACGTTGAGCCGGTTCCAGGTGTTGATGGCGGCGATGGAGAGGACCAGGCTCGAGAGCTGCTTCTCGTCGTAGTGGCGAGCAGCCTCGTTCCAGACCTCGTCGTCGACCGGGTCGGCCCGGTCCGCGATCCGGGTGAGGGCCTCGGCCAGCGCGAGTGCCGCGCGTTCGGCGTCGGTGAAGTACGCCGTGTCCCGCCACGCCGCCACGGTGAAGATCCGCTCGTCGGACTCGCCCGCCTTGCGCAGTTCCTTGGTGTGCATCTCCAGGCAGCCGCTGCAGCCGTTGATCTGGCTGGCGCGAACGTGCATGAGGTAGTGCGTGGTGTTCGGGACACCGGTGTCCCCGGTGGACTCCGCCAGTGCGATCAGGGCCTTCAGTGTGGCGGGGTTCGCCATCGCGGGGTTCGGGATCCGGGCTTCCATGATGTTCTCCTTCAAGGTCTCCGTCTTGCTTTCACCGCACTGACGGATCCCGGATGAAGAGTGTGACCGGGTGCTACCAAGGCACCATCTCGCCGTGCAGATCGAGGAACTGGAGACCCCGAGCACCTGCCTGCGCTTCGAGGACGTCGACCACGGCCGGGATGCTCTTCTCGGGATCGAGCGGCGCGCCGGGGCCGCCGAGGCGGGTGCGGTTGTGGCCGGGGTCGATGAGGAGTTTAGTCTGCCCGTCGGTGGCATGGCGGGTCGCGTAACTGCGCATCAGCTGGTTGAGCGCGGCTTTGCTGGCCTTGTAGAGCTCGTAGCCGTCTTCGGTGTTCCGCGAGATGCTGCCTTGTTCGGACGACATCACCGCGACTGTGCCGCCGGGCGCGACCAGACCGCGCAGGGCTTCGAGGGTACGCAGCGGGCTCAACGCGTTGGTGATCATCACCTCGGTGAACATGTCGTCCGGGACCTCGGCGATCGGCAGGTTCCCTCGGTCGATCGCGGCGTTGACGAAAAGCAGGTCGAGTTCGGTGCCGTCCAGTCGCTCGCGCAGGGCGGCCAGCTGGTCGCCGCTGGTCATCTCCAATGACTCGACCCGCAGCCGCCCGTTCGAGGCATCGGCCTTCGCCTGTAGTTCGCCGCCGCTCTGGCGTGTCGTGGCGATGACCTGCCAGCCGCGGCGGGTGAGCTCGTCGGCGAGGACGAGCCCGAGCCCACGGGAGGCGCCGATGACGAGCGCTTGCCGGTCGGCAGTGTCGGACACGGGAACTCCCTGGGGATGGGGATGTTTGTCTAGACGCGACGTTGCGTCTAGACAATAGCACGGCACCTGACGGCCTGGCGGGGGCGCGCTGACCGGTACTGTGGTCCGCATGTCAGCCGTGAATTCGCAGCCCCGCAGGGCGCGCTCCGGCAATCAGCGCGACGAGGCGGCCCGCCTCGCCGTGCTTCATGCCGCGGACGATCTGCTCGTCGAGCACGGCTTCGCGCGCTTGACCATTGAGGCGATCGCCCGCCGGGCAGGCGTCGCCAAGCAGACGATCTACCGCTGGTGGCCTTCGAAGGTCGAGATCCTGCTCGACACGCTCATCGAAGACAGCGAAAAGCGGTTCCCCGTCCCGGCGGACGAGTCCACTCGGGACAGCATCCGCGGTTACTTCCGCGCTTTCGCCCGGTTCGTCACTCGTGACCCGGCCGGAAAGGTCCTGCTCGCACTCGTCGCCGAAGCGCAACACAATCCCGAAACGGCCAAGAGCCTTCAAAGCCGTTATCTCGGCCCGCGCCGAGAACTGGAGCGCGAGCTTCTCGCGAGCGGAATCGAGGCCGGCGAGGTCTCGCCGAGGCTCGACGTCGACGCCGCGATCGACGCCGTCGTCGGCCCGATCGTCTACCGCGCCCTGACCGGCGTGAGCATCCCGCGCGGCTTCGTGGACGCCCTTTTCGAAGACCTGCTCGAACCCCGCGAGGGCTAAACCGTCACCGTCGCGCGGTCGCGGAGTGAGACGTCGAGCTTGAAGCCCTCCGGTTTGAGGGTGAGCAGTTCCTGCACCTTCAGCCGGTAGGACGGGTCGCCGCGGAGGTCGTACCGGCTCAGCAGCATGCCCAGCACCAGCGTCGCCTCGTGCAGGGCGAACTGCCGTCCGATGCAGGCCCGTTCCCCGGTGCCGAACGGCTTGTAGACATGCGCCGGGCGGGCACGGTTGCGCTCCGGGGTGAAGCGGTCGGGATCGAACGACTCCGGATCGTCTCCCCACACGGGATCACGGTGCAGGGCGGGGATGAGGACGAGCGCCCACTGCCCCTTCCGCATCGGATACCGGCCGCCGACGACGGTGTCCACCTGGGCCTGCCGCGCGAACGCGGGCGCCGTCGGCCACAGCCGCAGTGCCTCGTCGAGTACGCGCCGGACGTAACGGAGCTTGGCGACCTCTTCGTAGGACGGGTCCGGGTTCTCGCCCCAGACCATGTCCACTTCGGACTGGGCGCGGGCGAGCACGTCCGGATTCCGTGCCAGGTAGTACAGCGCGAACGACAGCGCGCCCGACGTCGTCTCGTGCCCGGCGATCAGGAAGGTGATGATCTGGTTCCGGATGTTGACCTCGTCCAGCGCTTCGCCGGTGCCCGGCCGCGTGGTGTTCAGCATGAGCCCGAGCAGGTCGTCGGTGCTCGGGTCTTCCCGGCGCGCCTCGACGACCTCGTCGACAACGGACCGGAGGAAGGCCAGGTCGGCGTCGTTGCGTTGGTTCGCTTTCCGGCTGAGGAGCGGGCCGATCACCGGCGGCTGGAGCACCTTCCGCTGCGCGTGCCGCAGCGTGCGGACCATCGCGGCGACGAATGGATGCGGTTCGGCGCGTTCGAACGACGAGAAGCTGTAGCCGAAGCCCGTCCGCCCGATGGTCTCCAGCGTCAGCTTGGTCATGTCGCCCGTGACGTCGACCTCGCCGCCCCGGTCCCAGGTGTCCAGCAGCTCGCGGGTGATCGCCAGCATCGTCGGGTGATAGCGCTGCATGGCGTTGCGGCTGAAGGCGGGCGCGAGAATCTCGTGCGCGCGCCGCCAGTTGGGCTCTTCGTTGTGCGCGGTGAACAACCCGTCGCCGCCGAGCGGTCGCAGGTTCGAGATCGCGGGCGTGACGTGTTTCGCGAACCGTTTCTCGTCGGAGAGGTCGGCGACCATGTCGGCACCGTGGACGAACACGATCTCGCGGCCGAACACCTTGCGTTCGAACACCGGGCCCAGTTCGGCGGCGTGCCGCATCGAGTCCTGGACCGGGGTCTTCGGCGAAACGCCGAGCACGTCGCCGATCAGGGGGATCCGGCGCGGGGGATGGGGGAGAGCGGTGGCCATCGGGCCCCTCCAGGTGAGCAGTGGTGAATCCGAGCGCTGTTGAATCGGCATCCAATAGTGAGCGTGGCGCGTTACTGAACTCGTGTCAAGTAAGTACGATGACCGGATGGCGCCGAGTACCTCCGGAAGGCCCCGCAGCAGGCTGAGCACCGCCGAGCGGCGGGAACAGCTGCTGCGGATCGGCGCCCGCCTGTTCGCGGAGCGGCCGTACGACGACGTGTGGATCGAGCAGGTCGCGGACATCGCCGAGGTGTCGCGAGGCCTGCTCTACCACTACTTCCCGACGAAACGGGACTTCGTCACCGAGGTCGTCAAGGCCGAGGGCGAACGGCTGCTCGCCATGACCAGGACCGATCCCACGCTGCCGGTCGCGGATCAGCTGGTGGCGGGGCTCGACGCGTACCTCCGCTACGTCGAAGCCAACAAGGACGGCTACCGGGCCCTGCACGCGGGCACGTCGATCGCGGTGGACGACGTCCGGGAGATCCTGGACCGCAACTTCGCCGAACAGGGCCGCCGGATCCTGGCGGTGCTGTGCCCGGACGGCGAGCCGCCGGAGACGCTGCGCGTGACCGTCCGGGGCTGGTTGGCGTTCGTCGTCGCGGTCTGCCTCGACTGGCTCAAATACCAGCGGCTGACCAGGGACCAGACCCGCGATCTGTGCGCCAAGGCGCTGCTCGACATCGTCGCCGCGTCACCGGACGTCCACATCGACCTGTAGGGCTGGGGGTCAGGTGATTCGTGGTGGAGATGGTGGGATCGGGTTCGCTCATGTGGCTCAATCCGGCGCTTGACTGTCCACAAGGGACGCAGTCCTAGATTGCAGAGTCCGATTTGGGCGATTTGCGTGTATTCGCACTCACGACCCTACGCAGAACCGTACATAAGGGCATCAATCGGTCATCTAATCGCCAAGATGTGTCCCTTGTGGACACTTAGCGTCGGTCGGCTTTCGTCGACCAGTCCAGACCCGCGTCGCGAAGGCCTCCTTCCCTACCTTGAGAGTAGGGAAGGAGGCCTTCACAGCCCTGCGGGCAACGGCGCATCGTCTGCCCTGCACAGCACACCCGCGAGCAGGCTGAGTTCGGCTACTTCTCACTACGCCGAGCCAGCATGATTTCGGCGCGTTCCCCGATCAGCTTCATGCGCGCTAGCCGCTCGGCGTCGTCGTTGTGCGCGGCGGATTTGGTGACCTGTCCGGCCCACTTCCGGTAGTACATGCCGCAGGTGGCCACGAAGTATCCGACGGCCGACGCGTTCGCCGCCAGGATCAGCCCGGTGTCCTCCGATGCGGGCAGCGCCATCCAGCCGCCCAGCTCCAGCAGCAGGTCGCGGCGGATGCACAGCGTCCCGGCCACCACCGGCGACAGATAGTCGTTGCGCCGCCAGTACCGGAGGATCGCGCCGGGTTCGATCGGCCCTTCCTCGGGATCGCTGTCGACGCCCGCCGTGGTCCCGTCCGGGAAGAGGTCGAGGACCCGGCAGGTGGTCCAGCCGATCGCGGAATCCTCGAGCGCCGCGATATCCCGTGCGAGCGCGCCCGGCGCCAGCACGTCATCCGCGTCGAGTGCCTTGATCAGCTCCCCGGAAGCACGGGACAGTGCCATCATCCGCGCGACCCCGGGGCCACCTCGGCGACCGGAACCGGTCAGCACCCGCTCATCGGCGGGGAGGACGTCGCCGAGCAGACCGGTGTCGCCGTCCTCCTGCACCAGCCATTCCCAGGTCCAGCCCGGCGGGAGTTCCTGCGCCGCGAGGGATTCGTAGGCCTCGGTCAGATAGGGCAGGCTCGGCGGGTGGACCGGGGTGATCACGCTGATGACGGGCACGAGCGGAATTTACCCGCGGCTGTCGCGGCGTGACGTCACGCCTTCACGCCCAGCAGTGCCTTGATCTTCTCGACCGTATCCGCGTGGCCGTTCTCGCCGGGTTTCGCGGTTTTTGCGGTGGCCTGCGTGGTGAACGTGACCGATCGACTGGTCGCGATCGCCCGCGCGATGAGGTCACACCCGCGGACGATCGTGACAGAGGCGATGAGCGCGATGATGATCGCCGCCTGCTGACCGAGGGAGAAACCCGCCAGCGGCGCGCCGAAGACCGTGATCAGTCCGGTGGCGCTGGCTCCTGCTGTGGTGGCCTTGGTGATGTTGAGCGTCGTCGATCTGATGGCGTCTTTGTCGTCGGGTTTGTTCCAAAGACGGATGTCATGTTTCGCCATGGCGGACTCCTTGCCTCACCTGGCAGTCGGCGCCCGGCCGAAAGCGTTAACCCGGTTGACCTATCGGCTATCCGTCCGTGACCTCGACGACGTCGAGCACTTCTTCGGCCAATCGGGTGGAAGCGTCCCGCATCCGCTCGTCGTGCCGCGCGAAAACCTGCTCCGCCCGGATCGCGGGCCAGTCGTCGGGCAGGTGTTCCGCCGGGAGATGCGGATCCTGGCGTACGGCCTGGAGCCAGTCGGTGTGCAGCAGCAGCCGGCGGGCGAGGTCGTCCGGAGCCGATGGAAGCGGCTTCGGCGTGTCCCAGCGGTCGAGGAAAGTGTGGAATCGCGCGGAGATCGCGTCGATGTCGAAGGCCTTGCGTACCAGGTCGGCCGATTCCGTCGGTTTGGCCTCCTGCGCGGTGAACACGGTGACGTGGTCGAGCAGGCCGAGCGGACCGGCGATCGCGGTGACGTCCCTGGTGCCCGGCGCGATCCACAAACCGTTCTGCAGTAGGCCGAAACCCGCCCAGACGAGCTGACTGCGCAGATCGTGCCGGTCACTGCGCCTGCTGTCGGGCAGCGAATAGCCGACGAGTGTCCAGGTGCCGTCCCAGTCGCGGTTGACCGCGCCGGTGTCGCGGATCCGCCGCCCTCCGTCCTCCAGCACTTCGGTCGCCCGAGCCGTCAGTCCGAAGTAGACCCGGCGGCCGTGGCGTCGTTTGAGCAGCAGGCCGCGGCCGACCATCCGGGTCAGCGTCGACCGAACCGCCTCTTCGGAGACGCCGACGCGAGCGAACACGTCGATCACGCTTCCGGAGTAGACGGCGGTTTCGTGACCGAGCACGTGCATGCCGAGGAACGTGAGCATCAGGGATTGCGGCCGATGGGCCTGGCCGGGTGCGGTGTCGTCTTCGGTCACGGAGAGCAGCTTAGCCGATGATGTTGGGCAGATTATTGACGGCAGTTCTGATTGTGCCTACTTTGAGATGCGCAACGGACGACGAGAGGACGGCTCCATGGACTTGTCGGGCAAGGTCGCGGTGGTCACCGGCAGCGGCCGCGGGCTGGGAAGGGCCTACGCGGAAGCGCTCGCCGCCGCCGGTGCCGCGGTCGTGGTCAACGATGTGGACGAGGCCGCCGCCGTCGAAACCGTCGACGCGATCGGGAAGGCGGGCGGCCGCGCCGTTCCCGTCGTCGCGCCGGTCGGTGACGCCGAGGTCGCCGGACGGCTCGTCGCCACCGCGGTCGGGGAGTTCGGGCGGCTCGACACGATGGTCACCAACGCCGGAATCCTGCGGGACCGGGTGCTGTGGAAGATGTCCGACGACGATTTCGACGACGTCGTCCGCGTCCACCTCCGTGGCACGTTCACCTGCGCGCGGGCCGCCGCGGTGCGGATGCGTGAGCAGGGGGACGGCGGCAGGCTGATCCTGGTCTCCTCGCCGGCGGGGCAGCGAGGCAACTTCGGGCAGACCAACTACGCCGCCGCGAAGGCCGGGATCGCCGCGATGGCCCGTACCTGGGCGGCGGAACTGGCGAAGGCCGAGATCCTGGTCAACGCCGTCGTCCCGGTCGCGGCGACCGAGATGACCCGCACCATCCCGGCTTTCGCGCCGGTGATCGAAGAGGCCGAGCGCACCGGAGAACCGTTCCCGCCCTGGCTCCGTCGTGACGAAGGGCTGGGAACGGTCGAGGACGCCGCCTCGCTCGTCGTCTTCCTGGCTTCGGACGAGGCGAAAGGCATCACCGGTCAGGCGATCGGCATCGGCGGTGACCGGCTCTCGCTCTGGGCGCACCCGCGGGAGAAGGCCGTGGCGTTCGCCGACGGAGGCTGGACCGCCGACGGGATCGCGGCCTCCTGGCACGCCGGGGTCGGCGCCGCACCGGAGAGCTTCGGCATCCCCGCGCCGAAGGGGCCGTGACATGCCCATCAACCTCGACGAGGTCGACGCCATCGACGTCCACACGCACGCGGAGATCTCCAAGGACGGCCACGGCTCGTTGAGCCCGGCGTTGTTCGGCGCCTCGGAGAAGTACTTCAAGGCGCACGGGCATCGGCAGCCTTCGATCGCGGAAATGGCGTCCTACTACCGGGAACGCAGGATGGCCGCGGTCGTGTTCACCGTCGACGCCGAATACGCCACCGGCCATCCGCGCATCGCGAACGAGGAGGTCGCCGAGAGCTGCGCCGAGCACGGCGATGTGCTCATCCCCTTCGCGAGCGTCGATCCGTGGAAGGGCAAGGCGGGCGTCCGCGAGGCACGCAGGCTGGTCGGCGAATACGGCGTCCGCGGGTTCAAGTTCCACCCGAGCATCCAGGGTTTCGCGCCGAACGACCCGATGGCGTACCCGCTTTACGAGGCCATCGAGGAACTCGAGGTCCCCGCGCTGTTCCACACCGGACAGACCGGGATCGGCGCCGGTGTCCCCGGAGGGGGCGGTATCCGGCTCAAGTACTCGAATCCCATGCTCGTCGACGACGTCGCCGTCGACTTCTCGGAACTCCGGATCATCCTCGCGCATCCGTCGTTCCCTTGGCAGGACGAGGCCTTGGCCGTCGCGACGCACAAACCGTATGTCCACATAGACCTGTCGGGCTGGTCGCCGAAGTACTTCCCGCCGCAGCTCGTCCGGTACGCCAACACCTTGCTGAAGGACAAGGTGCTGTTCGGCTCCGACTATCCGGTGATCACCCCGGACCGCTGGCTCGCCGACTTCGCCGAGCTGGAGATCAAACCCGAGGTCCGCCCGAAGATCCTCAAGGACAACGCGGCGAAGCTGCTCGGTCTCGTCAAAACCGACTAGGACACGGCTAGGAGAACCATGACCCACGCGAACGGCATCGAAGAGATCAAGGCCCTCGCGGGCGCGGACCTCGGGCACGGCGACTGGCTGGAGATCACCCAGGACCGCATCGGACGGTTCGCCGACGCCACCGACGATCACCAGTGGATCCACGTCGACCCGGAACGCGCGGCCGACGGCCCGTTCGGCGGCACCATCGCGCACGGATACCTGACACTCTCTTTGCTGATCCCGCTTTTCAGCGACCTGCTGCGGATCACCGGCGTGCGGATGAGCGTCAACTACGGGCTGGAGAAGGTGCGGTTCCCCGCTCCGGTCCCGGCAGGCGGCAAGATCCGCCTCGCCGGGAAGGTCGCGGAGGTGACCGATATCGCCGGGGGAGTGCAGATGGTCCTCGACTTCACGATGGAACTCGACGGTTCCGCCAAACCCGCGTGCGTCGCGCGGGCCGTCTACCGGCACTACGCCTGACGACAAGGGGAAAGCCATGCGATCCCAACGTAACGTCCAGCTCCGCCGAGCGGTCGCTTCGAGCTACCTCGGCAGCCTCATCGAGTACTACGACTTCCTCCTCTACGCCACGGCTTCCGCGGTCGTGTTCAGCAAGGTCTTCTTCTCCAACCTCGATCCCGCCCTCGCGACCGTCGCCAGCTTCGGCACGTTCGCCACCGGCTACCTCGCGCGGCCACTGGGCGGCGTGCTCTTCGGCCACTTCGGCGACAAGCTCGGCCGCAAGCGGATGCTCGTGCTGACGATGACGCTGATGGGCGTCTCCAGCTTCCTCATCGGGCTGCTGCCCACCTACGCGGACGTGGGGGCGGCCGCGCCGATCGGACTGATCCTGTTGCGGGTACTGCAAGGTATCTCGGTCGGCGGTGAATGGGGTGGCGCGGTCCTGATGTCGGCCGAGCACGCCACCTCCCGCCGCGGCCTGTGGGCCAGCTTCGCGAACGCGGGTGCCCCGAGCGGGATGGTCGTGTCCACGGTCGCGATGACGGGGACGGTGGCGGTCACCGGCGAGGCGGCGTTCCTCGACTGGGGCTGGCGGGTGCCGTTCCTGCTCAGCGTCGTCCTGCTCGGGATCGGGTTGTTCGTCCGGTCCAAGGTCGAAGAGACCCCGGCGTTCCTCGCCGCCAAGACCGCGGCGCCGCGACGGCGATACCCGTTGATCGCGGTCCTGCGCGATCAGCCGAAGACGTTGCTGCTGGGGGTCGGAGTCGGCTTGGCCGCGTTCGTCGTGCAGGGGACGCTGACGACGTTCGTGCTCGCGTACGGCGTCCAAGCGGGACACGGACGCCAAACCGTGCTGAACGCGCTCACCGTCTCCTCCGTCTGCGCGGTGGTGGGGATCATCGGCTGGTCGGCGGTCTCGGATCGGTTCGGCAGGCGGCCGATCGTGCTGATCGGCGCGATCGTGACGGCGGTGTACGGGTTCCTGCTGTTCCCGCTCGTCGACAGCGGTAGTGGCGCGCTGCTGCTCGTGGCGCTCGTGATCGGGCAAGGCGTGCTGCACCCGATGATGTACGGGCCGCTGGCGGCGCTCTACACCGAACTGTTCGCCACCGAGAACCGCTACACCGGCGCCTCGCTGGGATACCAGCTCGCCGGTCTCGGCGCCGGCTTCGCACCGGTGCTCTTCGCCGAATTTCAGCGTGCGTCGGGCGGCCCGTCGACCACGGCGGTGTCCTTGACGATCGCGGCGTTCTGTCTCCTTTCGGCGGGCTGTGTCCTGGCGCTGAAGGAGACGAACCGGCGAGACTTGATCGAGGCCGGCCCCGTCCGCTCCACCGCCGAGGCCGCAGATGCGGGATGAAGGAATCGGCGGCTGGCCAGCCCGCCGCGCACGGATCTCCCCACAGCGGACCGCGCTGCTCTTCGAAGACGAACCGACGTCGTACGCCCAGCTGGCCGTGCGCATCGCGAAGCTGGCGTCACGGCTCACGGCGGCAGGCGTACGCCAGGGTGATCGCGTGGCCTACCTCGGCCCGAATCATCCGGCGTTCGTCGAAACCCTGTTCGCGGCCACTTCGCTCGGCGCGATCTTCGTCCCGCTCAACTTCCGGCTGACCACGCCGGAGATCGAACACATCCTCACCGACTCCGGCGCCACAGTGCTGATCTACGCGCCGCAGACGGCGAAGGTCGTCGATGGGCTGGACACCGTCAACGCGCAGCTGATCACGCTGGAGGACTACGAAACCTGGCTCGCCGAGGGCGACGAGACCCCGGCCGAGGTGACAGTGAAGCCCGACGACGTCGCGCTGATCCTGTACACGTCCGGCACCACGGGACGGCCGAAGGGCGCGACACTCACGCACGCCAACCTGCTGTGGAACACCTTCAATCTGCTGATCGGGGTGGACGTCGGCGGCGACGAGGTCACACTCGTCACCGCGCCGCTCTTCCACATCGCCGCCCTGGCGCAGACGCTGTTGCCGACCCTGATCAAGGGTGGTTGCGCGCTGCTCACGGAATCCTGGGACGTCGACCGCTGTTTCGACCTGATCGAGCGGTACCGCGTGACCTGGATGTTCGGGGTGACGACGATGTACGCCGCGCTGTCGGCGTCCCCGCGATGGCCGTCGGCCGACCTGTCGTCGGTGCGAAGCCTGATCTGCGGCGGCGCCGCGGTCCCGGAGGAGCTGGTGCGGACGTACCAGCGGCGCGGGCTCGTGTTCTGCCAGGGCTACGGGCTGACCGAAACCGCACCGGGCGTGACGTTCCTGGAGGCGCGTGAGAGCGAAGGCAGGGCCGGCTCCGCGGGCGTACCCGTGTTCTTCGCCGATGTCCAGCTCGACCCGCCGGGCGCGGGGCCGGGGGAGATCCTGGTGAAAGGGCCGAACGTGACCCCCGGCTACTGGCGGAACCCGCAGGCGACCGCGGCCGTGTTCACGGAGGACGGTTGGTTCCGCACCGGAGACCTGGCCACCGTCGACGAGGACGGGCACTACCGGATCGTCGACCGCCTGAAGGACATGTTCATCTCCGGCGGGGAGAACGTGTACCCGGCCGAAGTGGAGAACGTCCTGTACGAACATCCCGCGGTGGCCGAAACCGCGGTCATCGGCGTCCCGGACGGAAAATGGGGCGAGGTCGGCTGTGCCTTCGTCGTCCCCTCAGGTGACGTCGGTGGTGACGAGTTACGCGAGTTCTTGCTCGGACGGCTGGCGAAGTACAAGGTGCCGTCGAGGTTCGAGTTCGTCGAGCGGTTGCCCCGGACCGCGTCCGGAAAGGTGCGCAAGGCGGAGCTGCGGGCGGGCTCCTGATCTTGTCGGCCTGTCCGCCTAGACTGTGGCCGCCGGGTTTCTTGGGGGCAGCTGTGTTTGGGGTTCAGGATGGGTGTGCCGAGCGACGAGTTCCACCGGATGCTGGAAAAGCTCGCCGACGTCGAGCGTTCCGACGCGAGGGACTGGGAGTCGTTCAGCGTGCGCGGAAAGCGATTCGGCTACTACTGGCCGCGCACTCAGACCGTCGGCTTGAAGCAGACCCTGACGGAACAAGAGGCCCTCGTGGCCGAGCGGCCGGACGTGTTCGAGGTGCAGTTCACGGCGGGAGGATTCGGCTGGGTGGTCGTCCACCTCGACGGTCTCGACGCCGACGAGCTGAACGAACTCGTCTACGAGGCCTGGCGGCTGTCCGCTCCCGAAGAACTGGTCGAGCAGGTTCCGCCGCCCTGTTGAGGGCTACGAGCGTGTTGACGTGGGTCACTGTCTCGGCCGGAACATTCGGCCCGTGTGTGCGTTGTACAGGGTATCGATACGGATGGTGCCCCCGGGCCTCACCCTTCGCCTTCATGGAATACCGGTTCGGCCGGAGCCATGTCGTGCCTTTCGCCGAGAGGCGGCCCACCGTATCGGCCCTTAACTCCCGCCTCCGCTCGCAGGTAACCCCCAGGCCTTCGCTGAGCGGGGCGGGTCTTTTCGTCAGGGCTGTGCCGCGTCCCCAATGCGGATGTGGATCATTGAGGGATGAGCTCACGTCGTTGGAACCCTGAAGGAGTCGCGTCGCCCGTCGGGCGGTACAGCCACTTGGCCGCCGTCCCGCCGGAGTGCGAGATCGTCTTCCTGTCGGGACAACTCGGCGTCCTCCCGGACGGCAGCCTGCCAGGCGCGGACGCGGAGGCGCAGGGACGGCAGATCTTCGCCAACATCGAGGCGCTGCTGACCGCTGCCGGCGGTGAACCGCGGCACCTGGTGAAACTGCTGACGCTTGTCAGTGGAACGGAACACTTGGCGGGCTACCGCGCCGCCCAGGTGGAGGCCTTCGGTCGATGGTTCCCGGAGGGGGATTTCCCGGCACAGTCGCTGGCCGTGGTGGCAGCACTGGCGGCACCGGAGTACGCCGTCGAAGTGGAAGCCGTGGCGGCGATTCCGCGCTCGTGATGGAGCGTTCGCTGGTGGTCTTTCCCTTTTGTTTTCGGGTAGGGGGTTGGGGCGATGTAGGTCACTGGGTTTTGGGGAACATTCGGCGCGTGAATGCGTTGTAATGGGTGTCGGTACGGATGGTGCCCCCGGGCCTCACCTTTTGCCTTCATGGAATACCGGTTCGGCCGGAGCCATGTCGTGCCTTTCGCCGAGAGGCGGCCCACCGTACCGGCCTTGAACTCCCGCTTCTGCTCGCAGGTGACCCCCAGACCTTCGCTGAGCGGAAGCGGGACCTTTTTGTTTCCAGGGTGAAAGATGCTGTGGCATGCCGAGGGCCCGTCTCCGGTGTGGCTGGGCAGTGCAGCGAGCGGCGTAGTGAAGGCCTCCTTCCCAACTCTGAGGGTCAGGGGCGCGGGAAAAGTCGGCGGGCTATCGGGTTCGACGATGGAGGAATGGGGACGGTGTGTGTCCTGAGTTCCCGCATCGTCGGACAGGTCGCCGGTCTCGTGCCGGTCACGACCGGTGGACCGGCAACCAAGCGGGGAGGATTCCGGACGTCCAACGGCCGCGATCTTCCCCACCCGTCACCAGCCGCACCAGTGGGTAAACAAGACAAGTCCGTGAGAACCCGAAACGCCACTCACGACTCACCTGACCGGCGCTATGCGACTCTGCGGCGACCCTGGCTCTGAGGGTAGGGAGGGAGGCCTTCACGGCTTTCTCCAGAGTGATTTGTGGGCATGACGAGGGGCCCGTCGCCGGTGTGGCTGGCGGGCTCCTCGGGTTCTACGGGGTTAAGCGGTGGCGCGGTGGAGGGTGTTGCGCCGGGGTCTTCGTAGCGGATCCAGGTACTGGGGTGGTGTGAACTCGGGTAGTCCGTCGGGTGCCATCCGGACTTGCCAGTCGCCGTGGTGGATCAGCCGGTGGTGAAAACCGCACAGCAGGGTGAGATTCCGCAGGTCCGTCGGGCCGCCGTCGGCCCAGTGATCAATGTGGTGGGCATGGCAGTGCTTGGGCTGCCGATGGCAGCCGGGGAAGGCACAACCGCGGTCGCGGATGTTCAACGCCCGTCGTTGGCCTGGGGTGACGAACCGTCTCAGGCGGCCCATGTCGAGGGGTTCACCAGCGGCGCTGAGCACTACCGGCAGCATCAAGCAGTCGCAGGCGGCGAGTCGTGCTTCGCGGGCGGTCATCTGGCCGACGAAGTCCAGGCACGCGGTCCCGATCCCGGTTTTGAGTTGCTCAAAGCCGATGGTGACGTGGAGCAGCGTCCGGTAGCCAGAGGTGCCGGGCTGGTCCGGGCACGCGATCGCCAGGTCCAGGATCTCCGCGAAGGCGTCACCCTGGCGCTCCGGTTTCGTGCGAGGGTCGGCTTGGCCGAACTCGTCCACGGGTCGCGGTTTCGCGTAGGCATCGAGAACGGCGGCGGTGCGGGCACCCAATTCGTCATCCAGAAGCCCGGTCAGTTTCCAGAAGCCGTCTTTGCGGCGTTCCAGGGTGACTTCCCGCGCGGGCTGGGCGGGTTCGGGGTCCTTGGGTTCGTTGCCGTCGGGGTCGAGCCAGGCCAGCAGGTTTTCTTCGGCCTGTCTGAGCTGTCTCGGCCCGGCCTCGCGAGCGAGGTCGGCGAGGATCTTTTCCGCGCACTCCCGATCCTCCGCAGCCACCTCCGCCGGGATCTTCTTCAGGAACTCCAGTATCTGATCGATGCGATGGTCCCCGATCGCGCCATCAGCAGCCGCCGCGGCGGTCGCCGGAGCCACCGGCGGGATCTCGGTGCCGTCCAGTGCGCGGGTCGGGTTCAGTGCGATCGCGCGACGCACGATCGGCCCTGCTTCACCTCGGGTCAATCCCGCGACATCGGCGAACCACGACACCGTGGAACCATAGCCATACAAGTCTTTCGGACCGCGAGACTCGATCTCCGCCAGAAACCGCCCCAGCGCGGCGGAAGCCACCCGGATCACCTGCAGGGACTGCTGCACGCCATGGCCAAGCTCCAGCTTGCCAGCGCGCCACAACTCCTGCGGCAGTTCAGGAAGGAAGGTCTCGGACACCTCTCGATAATACCAAATCTGATCGAACGTGTGTTCGTAATTTTAAGTGACAATGAAACGGCCGCATTGACCACTGAAGGGTGATATTGCCAGGTAAGCCAGCTACCGTGCGCGGCACCTGCATTTAGTCGACTAAATGCGGTAGGCGACCCCTGTGGGAGCCGCTCACATGAAGCCCCCGGTAGGGCGCTGACCCAATTTCAAGCGACAATGAACCGGCCACATCGACCACTGAAGAGTGATATCGCCAGGTAGGTCAGCTACCGCGCGAGACGCCCGCATTTAGTCGGCTAAATGCGGTAGGTGGTCGTGGGGGGGGGGGGGGGGGGGGGGGGGGAAGAAACACCACAACCAAACCCAAAAAAAAAAAAAAAAAAAAAAAACAAAACAAACAAAACCAACCACAAAACCCCCCAAAAAAACACACAA
>NZ_JBVKAE010000013.1:224702-233236 GCF_055598845.1 Amycolatopsis sp. NPDC039088
CAACGCAACCCCCCGCCCGTGGGTGGAAAAAGTGGGGGGGGGGGTGGGGGGGGGGGGTGGGGCAAAACCCCCCCCCCCCCCCCCACGACCACCCGCGGAAACGCTAGCCAGGAGCGACCGCATTAAGCCGGCTAATTGCGGCAAGTCACCGAGGCGTAACCCTTACCCCTCACGAAGCACCCCATCGGCCAACCGCACACGTCGATCCACCTTGATCTCCCGCAGGAACCGCTCATCATGGCTCACGACCACGAAAGCCCCCTGATAAGCACCCAGCGCGCTTTCCAGCTGCCCGACGCTGACCAGGTCGAGATTGTTCGTCGGCTCGTCCAGCAGGAGCAACTGAGGTGCGGGCTCGGCGAACAGCACGCACGCCAAAGTGGCCCGTAGCCGCTCGCCGCCGGAGAGTACGCCGACGGGAAGCTGGCTGCGCGCGCCCCGGAACAGGAACCGGGCGAGCAGCGTCATCCGCTGCGATTCGGGCAGGCCGGGGGCGAACGTCGCGAAATTCTCGGCGATGGTCCGGTCGAGGTCGAGCAGATCCAGTCGTTGTGACAGGTACGCGATCCGGCCCTCGGACCGTTTGATCACCCCATCGGACGGTTCGAGGTCGCCGTTGAGCACCCGCAGGAGCGTCGACTTCCCGCTGCCGTTGCCGCCGGTCAGCGCGATCCGCTCAGGGCCGCGGATCGTCAGGTCGACGCCGTCGCCCGCGAAGACGTTCCGGTCGCCGTAGCGGACCTGGATGCCTTCACCGTGGAACATCGTGCGTCCCGCCGGGACGTTGGTGCCCGGCAGGATCAGCGCGATCTTCTGGTCGTCACGAAGGGAGCGCTCGGCCTCGTCGAGGCGGGTCTTCGCTTCGCTCACCCGAGCGGCGTGCGTCTCGTTCGCCTTGCCCGCGGACTCCTGGGCGTTGCGCTTCATGGTCCCGGCGAAGATCTTCGGCAGACCCGCGTTGCCGAGGTTGCGGGCCGCGTTGCCCGCTCGCCGCGCGGCGCGTTCGCGAGCCTGTTGCATCTCCCGCTTCTCGCGTTTGACCTCCTGCTCGGCGCTGCGGACGTTGCGCTCGGCGACCTCCTGCTCGGCCTTCACCGCCGCTTCGTACTGGGTGAAGTTCCCGCCGTGATAGCGCAGGTCGCCGCGGTCGAGTTCGGCGATCCGGTCCATCCGGTCGAGCAGTTCGCGGTCGTGGCTCACCAGCAACAGGCAACCGGACCAGTCTTCGAGTACGCCGTAGAGCTTGTGGCGGGTGTCGAGGTCGAGGTTGTTGGTCGGTTCGTCCAGCAGCAGGATGTCGGGCCGCTTCAGCAACTGCGCCGCCAGCCCTAGGGAGATGATCTGCCCACCGCTCAACGTGCGCAGGCTCCGGTCCAGCGCGATGCGGTCGAGACCGAGCCGGTCGAGCTGGGCGCGAGTGCGTTCCTCGATGTCCCAGTCGTTGCCGATGGTGGTGAAGTGTTCCTCGCTCGCGTCGCCCGACTCGATGGCGCTCAGCGCCGCGAGCTGCGGCTCGATGCCCAGCACCTCGGACACGGTCAGTTCGCCGGTGAGCGGCAACGACTGCGGCAGGTACCCGAGCACGCCCGGGGTGGACACGGTTCCGGTGAGGGGCTGAAGCTCGCCGGCGATCAGTTTGAGAAGCGTGCTCTTGCCTGCCCCGTTGGGCGCGACGAGCCCGGTGCGGCCCCCGGGCACGGTGAAGGACAGGTCGTCGAAGACCGGCGTGTCGTCCGGCCAGGCGAAGGACAGGGAGGACACGACGACGAAGGCGTCTGACATGGAGAAAGACCTCGCGGAGAAAGCGGGCGCCTCAAGGCAGCACCGCGGTGGACGTGGCGTTGAGGGAACGACGAAATGGCCACATCGGCGCTACCGCCGGTGGCCTGCCAACTCCGGCTCACCCGGAGATGTCGTCTTCACCTGCCACGTCTGGTCTCCTGTTCGTTGATCAGGTCCGCCTCCACGATAACAAACCCGACCGACGCACGCCTGGGGCGCCGGTGGGCTGAGCCGGGTGTGGCGAATGGCCGAATGTGCTGTCGCAAGGGCTGGAAACACGAGATCGTTTTCGCAGAATCCCAGTGTCATCACCGGCAACGCCACAGGTTCGGGGGCGGCTGGTGCCGACGCCACTGCCACCACCAGTGCGGGTCGTGGCGGTGGCGGAGGTTTCGGTGGTGAGCGGTAACCGGCCCGACAACTGCTACTCCGTGGCCGACGTACCCGGCTGCGATCGCGGCTCGCGGGGACAAGTGACCTGAGATCGTCGTGAAGGGTCGTTTCCTGGCCAACTGCCGGAAACGACCCTTCACGACCCCCAGTCGGTGGCTCAGCTCAATCCGTTGAGGCTGATCGCGCGGGCGTACCAGAGCGCGCTCTGCTTCGGCGTCCGCTGTTGGGTTTCGTAGTCGACGTGCACGAGCCCGAACCGCTTGGCGTACCCCTCGGCCCACTCGAAGTTGTCGAGCAGCGACCAGTAGAAGTAGCCGCGCAGATCCACGCCCGCTTCGATCGCTTCGTAAGCGGCGCGCAGATGCGAGTCGAGGAAGGCGATCCGGTCGGTGTCCGCGACGTCCCCGCCGATCAGGGTGTCCGGATAGGACGCGCCGTTTTCGGTGATGTACAACGGGATCTGCGGGTAATCGCGGTGCACCTGCAGCAGGCATTCGGTGAGCCGGGAAGGCTGGACCTCCCACCCGGAGTCGGTGCGCGGCGCCGCTTCGTCGGGGACGAAGTGGACGTCGGGGACGCCGAGCCAGTCGGGTCCGGCAGGCTCGCTTCCGGGCTGGGGAGTGCCCGCGACCTGATAGCCGCGGTAGTAGTTGATGCCCAGCCAGTCGATCGGGGCCGCGATGGTCGCGAGGTCACCTTCCCGCACGAGCGCTTCGATGCCGAGCGGGGCGAGATCGGCGAGCATGTCGTCGGGGTAGCCGCCGTTCAGCACCGGGTCGAGGAAGAGCCGGTTCTGCAGGCCGTCGATCCGGCGCGCGGCCTCGACGTCCACTGCTGACGAAGGATCGGCGGCGGAGACCGGGTACAGGTTCAGGGTGATCCCCGAGGACGCCGCCGGGGCGTGCGCCCGCAGGACGTCCATCGCGAGCCCGTGTCCCAGCAGGAGATGGTGCGTGGCGGCGACCGCGGCTTCGGGCTCCTGTCGTCCGGGAGCGTGTATCCCGCCCGCGTAGCCGAGCATCGCGGCGCACCACGGCTCGTTCAGGGTGGACCAGTTCGCGACCCGGTCGCCCAGTCGCGCCACGATCGTTTCGGCGTACTCGGCGAAGCGGAACGCGGTCTCGCGCGAAGTCCAGCCGCCCTCGTCCTCCAGCGTCTGGGGGAGATCCCAGTGATAGAGCGTCGCCCAGGGCGCGACCCCGGCTTCGAGGAGCCTGTCGACGAGCCGGTCGTAGAAGGCGAGCCCTTGCGGGTTCGGCGCGCCGCCGTCGGGCCGGATCCGCGGCCAGGACAGGGAGAACCGGTACGCGCCAAGGCCGAGCCGCCGCATGAGGTCGACGTCCTCGGCGTAGCGCCGGTAGTGGTCGGCGCCCGGTTCGCCGGTGTCGCCGCCGACCACGGCGCCGGGACGGCGCGCGAAGACGTCCCAGATCGAGTCGGTCCGGCCGTCGGTGGCGGTGGCGCCTTCGACCTGGAAAGCGGCGGTGGCGGCGCCCCACACGAATCCGGGCGGGAACAGCAGCGCGGTCTTCGCCCGAACACTGTCGGGTTGAGTGGACATGGTCACCCTTTCACGGCACCTTGCATGATCCCGGCCACGATCTGGCGGCCGAGGAGGAGGAAGACGATGAGGATCGGGATGGTGGCCAGGGTGGTCCCGGCCAGCACCAGTGAATAGTCGACGTAATAGCCGCTCTGCAGCTTCTCCAGTGCCAGCTGGACGGTGGGATTGCCGGCGTCCAGCACGACGAGTGGCCAGAGGAAGTCGTTCCACGAGGTCATGAACGTGAACATCGCCAGAATCGCCGCGGCCGGGCGTACCGCGGGCAGGCAGACGTTCCAGAAGATGCGGATCATGCTGCAGCCGTCGACCCGTGCCGCCTCGATCAGTTCGTACGGCACCGCGTCCAAGGTGTACTGACGCATCCAGAACACACCGAACGCGGTCACCAGGTTGGGCACGATCACCGACTGCAGCCCGCCTGCCCAGCCGAACTCCGACATCGCCATGAACAACGGGATGATGCCGAGCTGGGTCGGGACGGCGAGGGTGATGACGATGAACACGAACAACCCGTTCCGGCCCCGGAACCGCAGTTTGGCGAACGCGAACCCGGCGAGCGAGGAGAACAGCACCGTGGTCAGGGTGACCGTGCCGGAGACGATCAGGCTGTTCGCGAGCGCTTTCCAGAACGGTACCGTGTCGAACACCCTGGCCGCGTTGGCGAAGAAATTGCCGCCCGGCAGGAACGGCGGGACCCGTTCGGTGAGCATGCCGCTGTCCCGGCTGGCGACCAGGAACGACCAATAGAACGGGAAGAGCGAGCCCAGCACGAAGATCGCGAGCACGACGTAGGTCGACCGGCGTGGTTTGCCCAGCGCGGAGACGCTCCGCTTCAGCCTGCTGTTCTTGAGCCCGCTGTCTTCGAGCCCGCCGTTTTCGAGTCCACTGTGGAGGAGGGTCATTTCTTCTTCACCGCCGGGGTCCGGGCGAGCCTGCCGGTGAGGAAGAAGTTCACCAGCGCGATCAGCACGATGATCACGAACAGCACCCAGGCGATGGCCGAGGCGTAGCCGAGTTCGTAGTTCTCGAAGGCCGTTTGGTACAGGTACAGCGTCACCGTCTGGAACTGGTTGGACGAACCGCCGTTGTTCGATCCCGGCATGGCGTCGAACAGTTTGGGCTCGGTGAAGATCTGCAGTCCACCGATCGTCGAGGTGATCGTGACGAAGATCAGCGTCGGCTTCAGCAACGGCAGGGTGATGCTGAAGAAACGTCGTGCCGCGCCGGCGCCGTCGATGAGGGCGGCCTCGTGCAGTTCCTTCGGGATGGCCTGCATGGCCGCCAGCACGATCAGCGCGTTGTATCCGGTCCAGCGCCAGTTCACCATGACCGCGATCGCGACGTGGCTGCTGAACCGGCCGGCCTGCCAGTCGACCGGATCAAGGCCGATGGTCTGCAACATGCCGTTGACCAGGCCGTACTTCGGTCCGAACAGGTTCGCGAAGATGATCCCGAGAGCCACCAGGCTGGCGGCGTAGGGGAGCAGGATGCCGACGCGCCAGCCGGTCGCCCCGCGCAGCCTGCTGCTGAGCAACGCCGCCAGTGCCACGGCGATGATCAGCTGGGGAACGCTGGAGAGCAGGAAGATGCTGACGGTGTTCTCGAGCGCGTTCCAGAACTGCGTGTCGGCGAACAACTCCTTGAAGTTGTCCAGCCCGATGAAGTCCGGATTGTCGTCGCCCGCCTCCCAGCTGAACAGGGACACGTACGCCGTGTAGAGCAACGGGAACAACCCGACGATCCCGAACACGATGAAGAACGGGGCGATGTAGAGGTAGGGCGAGACCTTGACGTCCCACCTGCTCAGCCGGTGCCGGAGGGTGGGCCGGGGCGACTTGCGCACCCCGGCCTTCCTCCCTTCCGGCGCGATCTTGTCGACGACGGTCATCGGTCAGCGCGTGATCTTCTTCGCGGCGTCGAGCAGTTGCGTCCAGCCCTCGTCCGCCGACTTGCCCTGTTCGACGGCCTGCAGTGCGGGGCTCGAAGCGTTCTCCTGGATCTGGCCGTCACCCGGGCCCTTGTACTGCGGCTTGGCGACCTTCTTGGCCTGCTCGGCGAAGAGCTGCCCGACCTTGGTGTCACCGAAGTAGGCGTCGGTCTCGCTCAGCAAAGCCGGGTCCTCCAGCGCCTTGACCTGGCTGGGGAAGGTGCCCTTGGCCTTGAACGCCTTGAGCTGCTGTTCGGGCGCGGTCAGCCAGGCGGCGAGTTCGGCCGCCTCCTTCGGGTGCTTCGACTGCGTCGGCACGGTCAGGTACGAACCGCCCCAGTTGCCGCCGCCACCGGGGAAGGCCGCGGTGACCGCCCATTTGCCGGCGTTCTCCGGGCCGGAGTGCTCCTTGATGACGCCGAGCATCCACGCCGGGCACACCTTCGTGGCGAAAGCGCCCTGCTTGAAGCCGGAGTTCCACTCGTTGCTGAACGCGGTCAGCTTGGCGGACTGTCCTTTCGCGACGGCGGCGGTCACCTTGGTCCAGGCGTCCTTGATGCCCTGGTTCCCCTCGACCGCCAGCTTGTCGTCATTCCCGATGTAGCCGGTGGGAAGCTGGTTGACCATGGAGTTGAAGTTCTGGGAGGCCGAGTCGAACCACGCCTTGCCGCCGGTCTTGGAGACGTACTGGTCGCCCGCGGCGAAGTAGCTGTCCCAGGTCGCGAACAGCGGTTTGACCGCCTCGGGATCGGTCGGCAGGCCCGCCGCCTGGAACATGTCCTTGCGGTAGCACATCGCCAGCGGACCGATGTCCGTGCCGTAGCCGATGACCTTGCCGTCCTTGGTCTTGGCCGCTTCGTACTTCCAGGGGAGCCAGCGGTCGGGAGAGGCGTCCGCCGGGCCGATCTTGGGCAGGTCGTTGAACTTCGCCCCCTTGTCGAGGACGTTCGACAGGTGCCCTTCCTCGACCGCGGTTACGTCGGCGAGGCCGGAGCCCGCCGCCAGCTTCGTGATCAGGTCCTGGTGGTACGGCCCGCCCTGGCCGGTCTTGCGGTGGGTGACCTTGATGTTCGGATGCAGCCGTTCGTACTCGGGAATGAGGTCCTCGTAGCCGAACTCGGTGAACGTCGCCAGCGTCAGCTCGACCTTGGCGTTCGGGTCGGACGCGGCGGGTGTCCCGCCGTCGTCGCTCCCGCACGCCGTTACGCCGAACGCCGTAATCGTGATACCCAGTGCCAGCACCAGGCCGTTCCGGATGCTTCTCACGTGTCAAATCCCTTGCCGATGGGTAGGAACGCCCGCCGCGTGACCCAGAAAGTGGGAGCGCTCCCAGAGGATGCCGAGAGTCTGTCGCCACCCTTTGGTCGTGTCAAGGGCTTGTAATAAGAGCGTTTCCATCAGGGGAGCGCTCTCATCGTTTCGGCCGCCGGAGATTAAGCTGTCGGTGTCCGGGTGGTGCTGAAGAGTGAAGGTGACGCGGGTGGGGCCTCGACCAGGGGAAGACGAGCGGCCGACGTTGGAAGACGTCGCCGCGTCCGCCGGGGTCAGCCGGTCGACGGCGTCTCGCGCGCTCAACGACGACGGCTACGTCAGCGCCCGTTCCCGGGAGAAGGTGCAGGCCGCGGCCCGCGAGCTCGGCTACTCCCCGAACCAGGCGGCCCGGTCGCTGGTGACCCGGCGGACCGGCGCGGTGGCGGTCGTGCTGTCGGAACCGGAGGCACGGCTGCTCGACGACCCGTACCGCACCGCGGTCATGCGGGCCGGTTATCGCGAGCTGGCCGACATCGGCTGCCAGATGGTCCTGATCTTCAGCGACACCCGCGAGGACCTCGACCGCACGGTGCGGTTCCTGGACGGCGGGCACGTCGACGGCGCACTGGTGTTCGCGCCCCACCGGACGGACCCGCTGCCCAAGGCATTGCGCCAGCTGAGGATCCCGGTGGTGTACGGCGGGCAGGCCGCCGGGCTCAAACGCGGTGTCCACGTCGTCGACTTCGACAACGAGGGCGGCGCGAAGCTGGCGGTCGCGCATCTGGTCAAGGCCGGTCACCGCCGGATCGCCACGATCGCGGGACCGCAGGACCAGAGCGCGGCGATCGACCGCCTCTCCGGCTGGCGCAAGACCCTGCTCGACGCGGGACTCGATCCGACCGACCTGGTCGAGGAGGCCGACTTCACGCTGACAGGCGGCGCGAAGGCGATGTCGAATCTGCTCCGGCGGCTTCCCGACCTCGACGCCGTCTTCGTGGCCAGCGACATGATGGCCCTCGGCGCGCTCCGGACCCTGCACGCGGCCGGACGGCGGATCCCCTCCGACGTCGCCGTCGTCAGCTTCGACGACAACGCGACGTTGGCTCCGGAGATGGATCCGCCGCTGACCTCGGTGCATCAGGACCCGCGCGAGCAGGTTCACGCGATGGTGGAGACGCTGCTGGCGGTGATGGACGACCGGGATCTCAAACCCCGTCAGCAGATACTGCCGGTCTCCCTCACCCATCGCGCCTCGAGCTGACCTGGCACACACCGGAACGTGTCCGCGAAGGCCTCCTTGCCTACCCTGAAGGTAGGGTCCCGGCGAAGTCGCATAACTGCTGGTCGGCTCCATTGCTAGAGTGGGTCAAGGCGAACGTGTCGTGGCGGAGCCGGCGGGAGCGGGTTTATGCAAAAGGGGCCTCACCTGGCTCCCGACTGTCCATAAGGGACACTTTTCGGGGCAAATGTGCCCGATTTGGGCGAGTTGCGGGGTTTCGTGAGCGGGTCGTGAGTGATGTGTGTCGTTCTAACCCTCATTAACACTCACGACCCCGCACGGAAACGTATTTAGCGGCATCAATCGGACAGTCGATCGGCTGGCGGTGTCCCTTGTGG
>NZ_JBVKAE010000014.1:0-45938 GCF_055598845.1 Amycolatopsis sp. NPDC039088
AGGAATTGGGCCACTCAACGTCCCAATTCCTTCATAGACGTCGGCCTGCGCCATGACCAAGAGGTCACCGACCTGCACGATCCCGACTTTGCCGGAACCCTGCCCTGAGAGTAGGGGCCCGGCAAAGTCGAGGTGGGCAGGCCTGATTCCGGACACCGGCGGGGCTTCAGTGTCCACAAGGGACATCGCCGGGCGATTGAGTGTCCGATTGATGACGCTATGCACGTTTCCGCGCGGGGTCGTGAGTGATAATGAGGGTTAGAACGACCCAAATCACTCACGACCACCTCGCTATACCGGGCTCTTCGCCCAAATCGGGCACGATCGTTTCAAAAAGTGTCCCTTGTGGACAGTCAAGGGCCCGGCGAGGCCCCTTGCGTGAGCCCGCTCCCGCCGGGTCTGCCACGAAACCTTCCCCTTGTCCCGCTATAGAGGTGGGTCGACCAGTAGTTATGCGACTTTGCCGGGACCCTGCCCTGAGAGTAGGGAACGAGGCCTTCACGGACACTCCGATCGGAATGGTGTCCTTAGTAGCCCTGGTAGCCGCCGCCACCGGCCATGGACTTCAGACCCGGGTGCCCCTCGAAGCCGCCGTACCGCGAGAACGTGTACCGCACGCCCGCGATGATGTTGTCGACCGGGTTGTAGATGTCGTCGTGCCCGGGAAGCTTGTGCGCGTTGAAGGTCGGGTCGATGCACTGCATCAGCCCCTTGGACGGGGTGCCCTTCGCCGCGTTGGAGTCCCAGTTGTTGATGGCGTTGGGGTTACCGCCGGACTCCTTCTCGATGATCGTCCAGATCTTCTGGATATCCGCCTCGGTCACCGGGATCCCGTTGGCCTGCAGGATCTTGATGGCTTCCTGGATCCACTGCTGCACGTTGCCGGGCGGCGTCGTCGACGGCGGACCGCCGCTCGGTCCGAGGCCGCCGCCCCCACCGCCACCGCCGCCTCCGCCACCACCACCACCGGTGTGGAGACCACCGGTGCGTTTGGGGACGGTGCCGTCCTTGCCCGGCATCGGGACCTTCGAGTAGCCGCCCTCGATGTCCTTCTTCATCAGCTCTTGCGACTTCTGGATCATCTGGTTGGCCTGATCGAGCAGGCCCTTGACCCGGGTGTCCGCGTCGCTGGTGATCTTGTTGATGTCGGTTTTCGCCTGCTGGATGATCTCGGCGGCCGACGGACTCGGCGCCGGCTTGTGGTCCTTCTCGGCCTGCGCGGCGGCCTGGATCGCCGCGTTCTTGTCCGTCTCCGCCTTGGTGTTCCGTTTGTTGACCGCTTCTTCGGCGCCCTTGTAGGCGTCAGCGACCTGGGTCTTGATGTTGCCGAGATCGGTGTGGACACGATCGAGGTCGTCGACGACCTTGCCCAGTTGGGCTTCGACGTTCTGACCCGCCTTGGTGATCGACTTGACGTAATCGAAGAAGGCGTCCGCGGCGGGACCGACCCAAACGCCGCTGTTCAACGCTTCGGTCGAACGCGAGAGCGCCGCGCTGTGGTCACCCGCGTTGTCGGCGGCCGTCTTGAACTGGACCGAAGCGTTGTGAATGGCTTCCAGGTTCACCTTGGCGACCTGGTCGGCCTTCTTGACGAGTCCATCCCAGCCGTCCGGCGTGCCGGCGCCGACGTTGTTCAAACCCACTGCTCAAGCCCCCTTGGTATCCGGCCCCCAGGCCTGGCGAATCGTCACAGGTCTCCGTGCACCTTCAGGTTGTCCACGTGGACCTCTTCGGTCTCTTTGATCAACCCCGCCGCCTTGCGCAGCACGAAGGCCGTGGCCTCCATCAACTGACCGGCCGAATCGAATTCGTTGTGGACCCCTTGTTTGAACTTGCCGACGGCACCGTGCGCGTCACCGTGCTCGTCCACTCCGCCGAAGGGGTTTTCCTTCTCGTCATCCATGCCGGTGACGCCTTTTTTGGTCTTCTCGAACTCGTCCTTGAGCTTCTCCACCTGACCGGCGGCGATCCCCATGGAATCCGGGTCGTACACAGGCACGGTTCGTCATCCCCTTCACGGAAAACTCGTATCCGTCCGATCAGACGCGCAGCCGATCAGGACGGTTCCCGCGCATACTGTAAGACCTCGACAGCGGGCCGTGTGCGTATCCACGCCAACTTCCACCCCGCCGATATCGACTTCGCGAAACAGCCGAATCGGGCAAGTCAGAAATCGGCGACTTCCCGGATCCGCGTCGCCAGCAGCTGGTTGTCCGCCGGGGTGATGGTCGCCCAATCCCGCCCGTCGCGGTTGCGCGCGACCTGGAACAGATAGCGCCCCGCGTCCGTGTCGTAGAAGGCGACCACGCTGTCCGCGCGGCGGGGACGGCCGTCCCGGCCCGCGCGTTCGACGCCGAACTGGCCGCGTGCCTCCTGTCCGAGCAGCATGCCCGCCAGTTCCTGGGCCTGCCACAGCGGGACATCCAGGTCTTCGAGGGAGGTGACCAGTGCTTTCGCGTCGCCGCGGGCGGCGGCGTCGGCGTCGCGGAGGACGTCGTGCGGGATGCTGATCGACTGGCCGACGCCGGGGGCGAGATCGCCCGCGACCGAGACGGCGGCCTCGGCGAGGGAGCTTTCGCGGGCGGGGATCAGCCACACCTGGCCTGAGTCGATGACGCCGAGCAGCGCCTGGTTGCCGACGCTGACGGCCTGCCCCTTGATCTCGCGGTCGGTCCACACCCAGACGTCGATCGCGACCCGGGGGTGCGCGAACAGGTTCAGCATGTCGACCAGCTCGCCCGACGCCTGGTGTCCCCGCGCGAGGCCTCGCGCGCGCAGGGATTCCCAGGCCTCTTCGATCAGTGCGGCCCGCTCCGTATGGGTCGTTCCGGGGCTCGGCACGTCGAGTGCGACATGGCGGCGGGGCAGCCGTTCGGCTTCCCAGAGCATCTCGAACTCGAGTGCGGACAGCACGAGGCTGCCGGTGTCGTTCGGCACAGGTTCAGCGCGCTTCCCGGTTGCCGTGTTCACCGATCACGTCGGGCGAAACCATGCGCTCGTCGGTGAACAGATCCTTGTCGTCGACGCCGAAACGGCGGATGTGCTCCGCGTCCTCTTCGACGTCCTGGGTGGCCGCGCGCTCCATGAACTTCGGCTCGGTCTTCGGCTGCTTCGCGCCGATCTTCTCCGAACGCCGCATGGCCTCCTCTTCGGGAAGCTCGCCGATCGGCAGCTGACGGGTCGGCTTGCCGCCGCCTTCCTGACGCGGACGGCGATCGCGTTCCTTGTCGCCACTCAGCGCACCACCGGCGACACCGGCGCCGAGCGCGGCGGCACCGGCACCCAGGTCGCCCGCGGCCGGACCGGTGATCTTCGGGACAGCGGGGAAGCCGCGGCCGGACTCGTTGCCGGTGGCCAGGGGTGCCTGCGGTCCGGAGCCGACCGAGCGGCCCTTGCCGAGCGCCTGGTCCCCGCCGCCCGCACCACCGCCGACGCCGCCGAAGACACCGGGGCCGGAGCTGGAGCCGGGGCCCTTGCCGAGGGCGCCGTCGGCACCGGGGCCGGTGCCGAACGACTTGCCCGGCGGCAGCGCCGACGTGGAGCTGCTGTTCGGCGGCAGGCTTCCGGTGGACTGGCCAGGGGGAACGTAGGTGGAGCCCGGAGGCGGCAGGTTCGGCGCACCCGGCGGGACGAACGGCGGGGAAGCGGGCGAGCCGGTGGTCGGATACGACGGCCTGCCCGGTTCGGGCTGCGGGCCGGGCCGGTTCGGGGTCACCCAGCCGCCGCCAGGGGCGGGTGCGGGCCGGGAGGTGCCGGACGGCGTCGTCGGCGCGGCGGCCGCGGGTGCCGTGGCACCGCCGTACGACGTGGAGGAAGCGGTCTTCCTGGCCACTCCGCCTCCGCCGACGGCGACACCGTAGGCGGGAGTCGGCGCGTCGTACGAAGGCGCCTTCGGGTTGCTGATGGGCTGCGCGACCGGCGGCGGCACGTACTTCGACTCGACGGCGGCCGACGCGGGCCGGACGCTGCCGTCGGGGGTCAGCTCGGTGGCCGTACCCGCGAGGTCGAGCGTGCCGGAACCGCCACCGACCCCGGCCGCGGTCGTGTTCTGGGTCAGGTTCATCGACTGCGGGTCGGCCAGCGTGTCGGTCGACAGCAGGTTCTCGCCACTCGTCTTGGCGTAGTCGTTCAACGCCTCCTGCGCCTGTGCCCGCGCGTTGCCCGCCGCGTTGACGCTCTTGGCGTGGTCGGTCTCGAAGCCGATGAGGCTCAGCACGACGTCGCCGAGGGTCAACCCGCCGGCGCCCTTCCGGACCACTTCCGGATCCGGGAGCTTGTGCAGTGTGCGGTTGAAGGCCTCACCCTGGGCGAAGATCATCTCCGCGGAGTGCGAGACCTTCGAGTTCGCGTCCTGGGAGAAACCGGCCTGCTCGGTGAACACCTGTCCGGCGGCGCCACCCGCCTCGCTCTGCCATTCCACGCCGAGCTTGCCCAGCTCGTCACGCAACGTCTTGTCGGTGTCGGCGAGCGCGGACGCGACGGCCTTCAGCGCGTCGACGGCGGTGCCGATGCTTCCGGTGCCGTCACCGCTGCGGAAGCGCTCGATCTCGGTCGCGATCCCGGTGTCGGTGTAGCCGTCGAACCGGAGATCGCGGAGCTTGCCCGCGAGGTCGGAAACGTTCACGGCGCCCTCCCTAGTTGCGTGCTTTCAAGGTCTGCAAAGCCAGATCGGCCGCCTGCGCGGACATCTCGCACAGCTGCGGCATGGTGAAGGCGCCGGCGGTGACGGTGATGGCCCGCACCGCCAGCGTCTGTCCTCGGGCGACACCCACGAGCGTCTCGCAGTCGCCCGGTTGCCCGGCGTCGCGATAGTTCGTGATGGCGGGAAACCCGCCGATCGCCTTCGGTTCGGTCGTCATGCTGTTCTTGCGGCGCTTGCCGGTGATCCACTCTTCCACGTCCGCGGTGACCGTGCGGACGTAATAGGTGTGGAAGGGCTCCACGGCGTCCGAGTCGAAGACGCAGGTCGGGCCGTCGATTGGTTCCGCGGCCGCGCGGGGTTCGCTGTTGATCTTGAGCTGGTCGAGCTGCGGAGCGGCCAGCAGGGCGCACGGGTCGACGCCCTGCAGGCTCAGCTCGGCCGGCCTGGTGGGAAGTGCGGACGCTTTGGCGTCCCGCGTGGCCGAAGCCAGCGCCGGTTCGTTGGGAAACGGCTGCCCGCCCGTGTCCGTGGTGCAGCCGGCCAGCGCCAAGGTCAGCACCCCGCCGAACACCAGCGCACGGCCGTCACGCCGGGTGCGCACCGCGGTCCCCGAACGCCGCGGCCTTGTCGGCGTCGCTGGTCTTGTACTCCTTCGCCGCCGTGCGGAGCTGCTTGACCAGCCCCCGCAGTCCGGCGACATACGCCCGGACCTGCGCGGCGTACGAGGTGTCGCCGTCGGCCACGAGCTCGTTCCAGACGCTGGTCGCGTGCACGCTCACGGTGTCGTCGGCCGGAGTGTCGATCCGCAGCTGGTCGAGCCGCGTCAGGAGTTTGTCCTGGAGTGCGTCGACCTGCTCTTCGACGATCTTCGCCACTTCGAGCAGTTTCGACGGATCGACCCTGATGTCGGCCACCGACGGCGGCGCCGGAACCGCCGACGCGAGGTCTTGGACCTTGCTCGATGCTGCCATTCCCCACCCCTTGGACATTGCGCACGGTGACCGTTCGTCCTGCCTGAGGCTACCAACGCGGATGTATCGGCTGCCTAAGCTTTGCAGGAAATACCGGGTTGGACGCGCCAGGGAGCGGAACGGTTCCGTCCGAAGTTCACGAGACCGGGGTGGCGATCTCTCCCTTGGCGGCGAGCAGGGCGATGTCGGTGCGGTGGTGCGAGCCTGCCAGGTGGACCTTCTCGACCGTCGCGTACGCGTTCTTGCGAGCGGCCTTCAGGTTCTTGCCGGTGCCGACGACCGAAAGCACACGGCCGCCGGAGGAGACCACGGCGCCGTCGTCGCGGCGGCGGGTGCCGGCGTGCAGCACGCCTTCGATCTCGCCGCCGGTGATGACGTCGCCCGTCCTCGGCTTGCCGGGGTAGCCGTCGGCGGCGATGACGACGGTGACCGCCGCGCCGGAGTCCCAGTCCAGCGGCGGCAGCTCGGCGAGCTTGCCGGTCGCCGTCGCGTGCAGGACCTTGCCGAGCGGGCTGCGCAGCAGCGCCAGGACGACCTGGGTCTCCGGGTCGCCGAAGCGGCAGTTGAACTCGATGACCTGCGGGCCTTCGGAAGTCAGCGCGAGACCGGCGTAGAGCAGGCCGGAGAAGGTGGCGCCGCGGTTGTCGAGTTCGTCGACCACGGGCTGGACGATCCGTGCGACGACGTCGTCGACCAGGTCCTTCGGTGCCCACGGCAGCGGCGCGTAGGCACCCATGCCGCCGGTGTTCGGGCCCGCGTCGCCGTCGCCGACGCGCTTGAAGTCCTGCGCGGGCAGCAGCGGAACGACCGTGCGGCCGTCGACGAAACAGAAGAGCGAGGCTTCCGGGCCATCCAAAAAGGACTCCAGGAGCACCGGGTGACCACCGTCGAGCAGCATCAGGGCGTGCTTGCGGGCGACGTCGACGTCCGTGGTGACCACGACGCCCTTGCCCGCGGCGAGACCGTCGTCCTTGACCACCCAGGTGGGGCCGAAGCGGGCGAGCGCGGCGTCGAGGCGGGCCGGGGTGTCGACCACCTCGCAGTGCGCCGTCGGCACGTTGGCGGCTGCCATGACGTCCTTCGCGAACGCCTTCGAGCCCTCGATCCGGGCGGCGGACGCGGACGGACCGAAGCAGGCGATGCCCGCCTTCCGGACCGCGTCGGCGACCCCGGCCACCAGCGGGACTTCCGGGCCGACCACCACCAGATCCGCCTGCCACTGCTTGGCGAGGGCGGCGACCGACTCGGGGTCAGCCGCCTCCACGCCGAGCTGCTCAGCCACCGAAGAGGTGCCGGCATTGCCCGGAGCGCAAGCCAGTGCGGTGACGGAAGGGTCTTCCGCGACCGCGAGGACAAGTGCATGCTCACGGGCGCCGGACCCGATTACCAGTACGCGCACGACGCACAGGGTAACCGTGCCGGTGAGCTACGAAGACGTCGCCGTCCTCGAGCGGGTGGTTCCATCCGGCGTTCACCCGGCGGTCAGCGCTCCGCCGGTCCGTCTTCGCCGCCTGGACGCCTCCTGCGTCAAGGGTTGCGCGGTACCCCGAGTTCAAGTGAAAGAGGTCATCCACATGCGAAAGCGCCTGGGCGTGCTCGCCCTGTCCGGACTCGCCGTACTCAGCGTCACAGGGCTGGCGGGCGCCGCCGAGCCGAGCGCCCAAGATGTGTCGGCGCTGGCGAAGGGCCACGATGGGCCGGTGATCGTCGGACACCGCGGCGCGCCCGGCTACCGCCCGGAGCACACGCTCGCCTCGTATGAGCTCGCCTACCGCCAGGGCGTCGACTGGGTCGACGTCGACCTCGTGCCCACGAAGGACGGCCAGCTGGTCGCGCGGCACGAGAACGAGATCGGCGGGACCACCGACGTCGCGAAGCACCCCGAGTTCGCGAACCGGAAGACGACGAAGGTCATCGACGGCACGTCGTTCACCGGCTGGTTCACCGAGGACTTCACCCTCGCCGAGCTGAAGACCCTGCGCGCGACCGAGCGGATCCCGCAGCTGCGGCCGAACAACAAGATCTACGACGGCCGCTACCGGATCGCCACCTACCAGGAGGTGCTCGACCTGACGCGCCGCCTTGGCCGCGAACTGCGCCGTGAGCTGGGAACCTACCCGGAGGTCAAGCACTCGACGTACTTCTCGTCGATCAAGAACCCGACCGAGCCGAAGCTGGTCGAGCTGCTCAAGCGCAACGGGCTCAACCACCCGAAGGCGCCGGTGATCATCCAATCGTTCGAGGTGTCGAACCTGATCGCGCTTTCGCGGCAGGTGCGGGTGCCGCTGCTGCAGCTGACCTCGGCGACCGGCGCTCCGGCGGACTTCGTCGCGAAGGGCGACCCGCGGACGTACGCCGACCTCGTCACGCCGGCGGGACTGAAGGAGATCTCGAAGTACGCGGACTACCTGGGGCCGGAGAAGGCACAGGTCATCCCGGTGGTGAACGGCGCGCTCGGGCAGCCGACCCGGCTCGTCGCCGACGCGCACCAGGCCGGGCTGAAGGTCGGGCCGTACACGTTCCGCAACGAGAACAACTTCCTGCCGCAGAACCTGCGCTCGTCGGCGAACCTCGCCGAGTACGGCAACGCGTTCGCCGAGCAGGAGGCGTTCCTCAAGGCGGGCGTCGACGGGTACTTCGCCGACCACCCGGACACGGCACTGGAGGCCGTGAAGGCGTTCCAGGGGCGCTGACCCTCCCTCAAGTGCCAGGAAAGGTCCTTTCCTTCCGAAATTTGCGAGGAAAGGACCTTTCCTGGCGTCCGGAGGGGGCCAGGTCTTGACGGGACCTTGACATGCGCAGGTCGGCGGGCCTAATTTCGGCGGATCTCAATGGTCTGTCCGCATACCTTTTAAGTGGGTGCCCGATGGATGTCCCAGCCAAGCAGGCCGCTGAACCCGCAGACGAAGACAGTGCCCGGCTCCACCAACTCGGCTACGCGCAGGAACTCCGGCGCACGATGTCGACCTTCTCCAACTTCGCCGTCTCCTTCACGATCATCTCGATCCTCTCCGGCTGCCTGACCCTCTACGGGTTCGGCATGAAGACCGGCGGGCCGGCCGCGATGATCTGGGGCTGGCCGCTGGTGGGCCTGTTCGTCATCCTCGTCGGACTCGGCATGGCCGAGGTCTGCTCCAGCTATCCGACGGCGGGCGGCCTCTACTACTGGGCCGCGAAACTCGCCCCGCGCAACGGCGCGGCTTGGTCGTGGTTCACCGGGTGGTTCAACCTCATCGGGCAGATCGCAGTCACCGCCGGGATCGACTTCGGCGCGGCGCTGTTCCTCAACGCCTTCCTCGACCTGCAGTTCGGCTTTGAGGCGACGCCGGGTCACACGATCCTGCTGCTGGCGATCATCCTGCTGATCCACGGCCTGCTGAACACCTTCGGCGTCAAGATCGTGGCACTGCTGAACAGCATCAGCGTGTGGTGGCATCTGGTCGGCGTGCTGGTCATCGTCGGGGTGCTGATCATCGTGCCCGCCAAGCACCAGGACGCGTCGTTCGTCTTCGGCGAGTTCGTGAACAACACAGGCTGGGCGTCCCCGGTCTACGTCTTCTTACTCGGCTTGCTCGTCGCGCAGTACACGCTGACCGGCTACGACGCCTCGGCACATATGACCGAAGAGACCAAGAACGCGGCGAAGGCCGGGCCGCGGGGCATCATCAACTCGATCCTCGTCTCACTGGTCGCGGGCTGGGTCCTGCTGATCGGCCTCACCTTCGCCATCCAGGACTACGACGGCGCCGTCGCCTCCGAAACCGGAGTGCCGCCCGCGCAGATCTTCATCGACGCGACGGGCGCGACGACCGGCAAGTTCCTGCTGCTGATCTGTATCGGCGCGCAGCTGTTCTGCGGGATGGCGTCGGTCACCGCGAACTCGCGGATGATCTACGCCTTCGCCCGCGACGGCGCGATCCCGGGTTCGAAGCTCTGGCACCGCATCAACAAGCGCACCCAGACACCCACCAACGCGGTGTGGCTGGCCGCGGGCGGCGCGCTCCTGCTCGCCCTGCCGTACCTGTGGAGCGCGACCGCCTACGCGGCGGTGACCTCGATCGCGGTCGTCGGCCTTTACGTGGCCTACGTGATCCCGGTGTTCCTGCGGGTGCGCAAGGGCGACGACTTCGAACCAGGGCCGTGGAACCTCGGCCGGTGGGGCAAGCTCATCGGGACCATCGCGACCGTCTGGGTTTGCTTCATCTTCGTCCTGTTCATGCTCCCGCAGGGATCACCGGTCACCATCGACAGTTTCAACTACACGCCGATCGCCTTCCTCGTCGTTCTCGGTGGTGCGGCCGTGTGGTGGTTCGCCTCGGCACGCAAGTGGTTCACAGGCCCGAAGGTGCAGGGTTCCGAAGAAGAACTCGCCGCCGTGGAACGGGAACTCAAGGAACTGGGGTAGCGGACTCCTGGGCGCGGCCGGCGCGGACTCCGGTCACCGCCGCCGCGCCCAGCCCACCGACAGCGGCGAAGGCGTAGAAGCCCCAGGGGTAGGCGATCCCCGCGGTCAGCAAGGCACCACCGAGGATCGGGCCGCAGATCGCGCCGATCCGGCCGACCCCCGCCGCCCAGCCGATTCCGGTGGCCCGCATGGCGGCCGGATACGTCTTGCCGATGTAGGCGTACACGAGGACCTGCGCGCTGAACACGAAACCGCCGGTGAGGAACACGGCGACGTACAGCCCGGCCGCGGGCAGTTTCACGCTCAGCAGGGCGAGGAAGACCGCCGCCCCGAGGAACCAGGAGATCACCGACGGCCGTACGCCGACCTTGTCCGCCACCCGGCCCGCGACGAGCAGGCCGGCGACGCCGCCGAGGTTCAGCGTGAGCAGCAGGCCGAGCGCCGCGCCGAGCGGATATCCGGCCTGCCGCATGATCTCCGGCAGCCACGTGTTGAGCCCGTAGACCAGCAGCAGTCCCATGAACGACGTCACCCAGAACGCGAGGGTGGCCCGCAGCAGACCGCCACGGAACAGCCCGCCGACGACCTCCCCCGCGGACTTCTCCTGTGTTTCCCGCGCCCGTTCGAAGGACTCCGATTCGGGCAGGTACTTGACCATCAGTGGGACCAGTACGAGCGCGGGCAGCGCACCGGCGACGAACATCGCGCGCCAGCCGAGCGGCTGGATCAGCCAGATGCCGAGCAGGGCGGTGAGCACCGCGCCGACGTGGTAGCCGGTCATCACCGTGGTGGTCGCACTGCCACCCTTGCCCTTGCGGGCGTACTCGGTGACGAGCGCGATCGCCGTCGGCAGGCAACCGCCGAGGCCCAGTCCGGCGAGGAAGCGGAACAACCCGAAGAAGAACGCCGATGGCGCGATCGCGCAGAGCGCGGTGCACACCGAGAAGGCGGCGACCGCGATGATCAGCGCCTTCCGCCTGCCGATGAGATCGGTGATCGTGCCGATCGCCATCGCGCCGATCATCATCCCGATCAGGCCGAACGTCGAGATCACCGACGCCGTGCCGGGGGTCAGCCCCCAGACGTGGTCACGGAGCAGCGCGGGCAGCACCGTGCCCAGGACGACCAGGTCGAATCCGTCGAGCAGTACCGCCGTCCAGGCGAGCGGGACCACCCACGAACGGGCCGCGGCAGGGGACATGGAGACCTCCAGCTGTGTTCGCAATGCGCACGAGTATGCACAATCCGAACGCTGTGAGCAAGGCCACTGGTCGTTCAGCGCTTCACGAGGTCTCCGAGCACGCGCCAAGTGCGGAGCCGCTCCTCGGAATTCCTGATGCCGGACTGGGTCGCGACGACCTCGGTCGCCCCGGCGTCGAAGTAGCGGCTGATCTCGGCGGCGACGGTCTCTTCGTCCCCGGCGATCACCAGTTCCCCCGCGGAATCCACGCCCTGCGCGGCGAAGACGGCGCGGTAGGAGGGGATGTCGCGGAAGAACGCGTACTGCCGGTCGACGATGGCGCGGACGGCGCCGGGATCGTCGGTCACCACCACCGGCACCATCGCGATGATCCGCGGCGCCGGGCGACCGGCGGCGGCCTTGGTGATCTCCGGGACGATCAGCTCGGAAAGCGCCTTGGGCCCGGCGAGGAACGGGATCGTGCCGTCGGCGAGTTCGCCGGTCACGCGCAGCGCCTGCCGCCCCATCGCCGCGATGATCAACGGGATGTCCGAAGATCCCGCGACAGAGAGCGAAGCCGCGAAGCCCTTGGCGTGTGCCCGGACGGTCTCGCCGTGGAAGTCGACTTCGCCGCCGTCGAGCACCTGGCGGAGAATCGTGAGGTACTCGCGAAGGTGCTTGATCGGCGACGGGTACTCGATGCCGTACGCCGGTTCGAGCCAGTTCTTCGCGCCGGTTCCGAGGCCGAGGACGAACCGGCCCCCGGCGGCGGCCTGCGCCGTCTGCGCGAGACCGGTGATCAGCAAGGGATGCCGCGGATAGATCGGGACGACGCCGGTCCCGACGGTGATTCCCGGGACGGCTCGGCCCGCGAGAGCCGCGACGGTGATCGCGTCGTGCTCCATCTGCTGGGAGAACCAGACTGACGTCAGGCCCGCGTCCGCGGCTTGAGCGGTCTGCGTGACGAGTTCGTCGACGATGTTGACGGCGTCCGCGGTATCCCCGGACGGGAGAGCGACTCCAATGGTCATGTTCAACGCTAACCGCGCTGTCGAAAGGATATTTCGGTGCTCACCAGCTGAGATCACGCGCACGGTTTCCCGTGGTGGCCCACCCTGGGCGGCGTCCGACACCTCGATCCTGGAGTGACCCGATGTCGCTGACCGATGTCATCGAAGGAACCAAAACCGCCGTCGACGCCGACCCGCGCAACGCCGCCGTCTCGTTCAGTGTCGCCAACGCGCTGATCCCCGGAACCGCGACGCAGGTGGACGTCCGCGTGCGCGACCACTCGCTCACCGTCGACGAACCCGCCGCGCTGGGCGGCACCGACACCTCGGCCAACCCGGTCGAATACGCGCTCGCCGCGCTCGGTTCGTGCCAGGTGATCACGTATCAGTTCTGGGCGGCGAAACTCGGGGTGCCGCTCGACGGGGTCAAGGTGACCGTGGACGGCGACATCGACCTGCACGGGTTCTTCGGGTTCTCGGAGTCGACCCGGCCCGGCTTCGGCGATGTACGGGTCTCTGTCGAGCTGAGCGGGCCCGCCGGGGCGGAGGTCTACGAGGACCTGAAGCGTCAGGTGGACGAGCACTGCCCGGTCTTGGACTTGTTCCGGAACCCCACTCCGGTGAAGACTTCGCTCGCCTGAGACGCAATGAAAGGTCCTTTCCTTGCAAATTTTGCAAGGAAAGGACCTTTCATCTCACGCGTAAGGGCGTCAGACGAACTCGTGCCGCACGATCGTCTGCTCCCGGCCCGGACCGACGCCGATCGCCGAGATCCGCGCACCCGAAAGCTCCTCGAGGCGCTCGACGTAGGCCCGCGCGTTCGCGGGCAGCTCCTCGAAGGTCCGGCAACCCGAGATGTCCTCGAACCAGCCCGGCAGCTCTTCGTAGATCGGCAGCGCGTGGTGCACGTCGGTCTGCGTCATCGGCATGTCGTAGGTACGGAAGCCGTCGACCTCGTAGCCGACGCACACCGGCACCTTCTCCAGCCCGGACAGCACGTCCAGCTTGGTGAGGAAGTAGTCGGTGATGCCGTTGACCCGCACCGCGTACCGCGCGATGACCGCGTCGAACCAGCCGGTGCGCCGCGAGCGGCCGGTGGTGACGCCGAACTCGCCGCCCTGCTTGCGCAGGTACTCGCCGGACTCGTCGTCCAGCTCGGTCGGGAACGGGCCGGAGCCGACACGCGTGGTGTAGGCCTTGAGGATGCCCAGCACGGTGGTGATCTTGCCGGGGCCGATGCCCGAACCCGCGCTGGCGCCGCCGGACGTCGGGTTCGACGACGTCACGAACGGGTAGGTGCCGTGGTCGACGTCGAGCAGCGTGCCCTGCGAGCCTTCGAGCAGCACGGTCTCGCCGCGTTCGAGGGCCTGGTTGAGCTGCAGCCGCGTGTCGGCGATGCGGTGGGCGAACTTCTCGCCGGCGGCCAGCACCTCGTCGGCGACCTGGTCGGCGTCGAGCGCCTTGCGGTTGTAGACCTTGACCAGCACCTGGTTCTTGAACTCCAGTGCCGATTCGACCTTCTGCCGGAAGATCTTCTCGTCGAGCAGGTCCTGCACGCGGACGCCGACGCGGGCGATCTTGTCCTGGTAGCAGGGGCCGATGCCGCGGCCGGTGGTGCCGATCTTGCGGCTGCCGAGGTAACGCTCGGTGACCTTATCGATGGCGACGTGGTACGGCATGATCAAGTGCGCGTCGGCGGAGATGAGCAGCTTGCTGGTGTCGACGTCGCGCTCCTCCAGCCCGGCGAGCTCGTCGAGCAGCACGGCGGGGTCGATGACGACGCCGTTGCCGATGACGTTGGTGACGCCCGGGGTGAGGATCCCGGACGGGATGAGGTGCAGCGCGAAGTTCTGCCCGTCGGGAAGGACTACGGTGTGGCCCGCGTTGTTACCGCCTTGGTAACGCACGATCCACTGGACGCGGTCGCCGAGCAGGTCGGTGGCCTTGCCCTTGCCCTCGTCCCCCCATTGGGCCCCGATCAGCACGATGGCCGGCATGTGACACTCCAGGTGTTCGGCGACTTGTGGTTTGGCGCTGGTAAATGCCGGTGCATGAGCGTAACGGAGGGCCTTCGGGTGCGCGGAATAGTGGTGGTCTGTCCGGCGGGCGAGCCCACCCTGCCGGAGATCGACGACGTCGAAATGGTGCGCGTCCCGAGCCGTCCCGGCAAGGCGGATATCGACCCCTTGCTGGGCGAACACGATCATCTCGTGGTCGCGGGCACCGACGCCGATCTCGCGGCGGTCGCACTTCGACTGTTACGAAAGGAACAGCTCTCCGGCGTGTCGCTCGGCTTCGTGCCGTCGTCGCCGGACTCCGACGTCGCCCGCATCTGGAGCCTCCCGACCCAGCCGCTGCGCGCCCTCGGGCTCGCGCTGCGCGGCGAGGTCGACCCGGTACCGCTGATCCGGGACGACACCGGCGGCGTACTCGTCGGCCGCGGCGTGGTCGGCATGGTGCGCGGAGTGGCCTACTGCGACGAGCACACCGTGCTGCGTGGACCGGCGCGCTCGATCGAGGTCGAGCCGGACGCGAGCGGACCGGGTCTGATGGTCCGGGTGACCAAGGGGACGCTCTTCAAACGGCCCTCGACGCAGTACGCGCGGGCGTTCCAGCTCGGCTGCATCCCGACCCGGCCGAGCAGCGACGGCGTCATCCACCCGCGCGCGATGAGCCGGTGGACCTGGTACCGGCACACCGAGGATCTCCGGCTGGTCCGCGGCCTGATGTAGGCCGTTCCCCCGATCGGCCCAGAACCTTCCGCTGGACTTTCCGAAACTCTTTCAAGCGGCGTCCCCGACCTCCTCGCGCTGGCCGTCCCAGCTGTCGCGAGGCCCCGACCTGCGCATTTAGTCCTCTGGATGCGGTAGTTGCACACGCAAGGACCGCTTAAGAGGACGAAACGCAGCGTGTTGGTCACTCGACGTTCACAAATGTCCAGCAGTGTGTCACTCGACGGTGTTGCGTGGGCCATTTCCGTCCCTCAAGGTGACCAGGTCCCCAAACCTGACACGGAGGCAGCAATATGCCAACTGCGCTTGCTGTTCGTCGCTCCTTCACCGTTCTCGCCGTCTCGGCGATCGTCTCGGCGGGTGTCGTCGGCGTCGCCGAAGCGACCCCGCCGGGCATCCCGTCCGCCGACACCGCCAAGACGCAGCTCGCCGGGCTGACCGTCCAGCCCGACGGCTCGTCGACCGGGTACAGCCGCGACAAGTTCCCGCACTGGTCCGACCAGGGCAACAGCTGCAACACCCGCGAGGTCGTGCTCAAGCGGGACGGTACGAACGTGCAACAGGACAGCAGCTGCGCCGCCGTCTCCGGCAGCTGGTTCAGCCCGTACGACGGCGCCACCTGGACCGCGGCGTCCGATGTGGACATCGACCACGTCGTGCCGCTCGCCGCCGCGTGGCGCACCGGGGCCTCGTCGTGGACCACCGCGCAGCGGCAGGCGTTCGCGAACGACCTCAGCGCGCCGCAGCTGATCGCCGTCACCGACAACGTCAACCAGGAGAAGGGCGACAAGTCGCCGGACGCCTGGAAACCGCCGACCGTCGGCTACTGGTGCACCTACGCGAAGATGTGGACCACGGTGAAGTACAAGTACAAGCTCACCATCAAGTCGGCCGAGAAGACCGCGCTCACCGACATGCTCAACCGCTGCTGACCTCCGCGAGTACATGAAGGCCCCCTTCCTTGCACCTAGGTACATGAAGGGGGCCTTCACGTACTTTCCTTGCTGTCAAGCGGAAAGGTGGGACGTTTCGCGGACTGGGAGCCGAACTCAGTATGTGGGCGGGCCTCAAGGCCGTGATTAGCGTGAATCGGGTAGGCGCAAGCAAAAGCGCTCCCGTTCCCCGCTGGAGGCCACCCGGTGTCCCGTACCGCCGCCACAACCCTTTTCGCCTTGTCCGCCCTCGTTCTCACCGCCTGCTCCTCGGCGGGCGGGACGACGGGCGCCGACGCCGGACCGCCCAAACCCGGCGGCACACTGCGGTTGGGGATCTCGTCGAGCCCGGACTGCGTCGACCCGCAACAGGTCGGCACGAACGCCTCGCTCAACGTCGGCCGCCAGCTGGTCGATTCGCTGACCGATCAGGATCCCACGACCGGCGAGATCAAGCCGTGGCTGGCCGAAAAATGGGAGAGCAACGCGGATTCGACCGCGTTCACCTTCCATCTGCGTGACGGTGCGACCTTCTCCGACGGCAGCCCCGTCGACGCCGCCGCGGTCAAGACGAGCTTGGACGGCGTCAAGGCGCTCGGCGCGAAATCCCAGCTGGGTTCCGGCTATCTGGCCGTCTACAAAGGAACGACGGTGGTCGATCCGAAGACGGTGAGGGTCGAGTTCTCCGTTCCCAGCGCGCAGTTCCTGCAGGCCAGCTCGACGATGTCGCTCGGCATCCTCGCACCTGCCGCGTACAAGAAGACGGCCGAACAGCGCTGCCAGGGTGACGGCCTGGTCGGTTCCGGTCCGTTCGTCTTCGAAAGCCTGAAGCAGAACCAGGAAATCGTCGTCGCCAAGCGCAAGGGCTACGCCTGGGGCTCGTCGCTGTTCAAGCACCAGGGCGAGGCCTACCTCGACAAGATCGCGTACAAGGTCGTACCGGAGCCCGGCGTCCGCACCGGCAGCCTCGCCTCCGCGCAGCTCGACGCCATCACCGACGTCCAGCCGGTCGACGAACCGCAGTTCACCGGCAACGGCTTCACCGAACCCGTCCGCCCGAATCCCGGCGTCGTGTTCAACCTGCACGCCAACGTCACCAAGGGCGTTCTCACCGATGAGAAGGTCCGCCAGGCGGTGGTCAAGGGCATCAACCGGCCCGAGGTCACGAACACCGTGCTGACGCCGAACTACAAGCCCGCCACGAGCATTCTCGGCTCCGCCACGCCGTTCCACGCCGACCTCTCCGCCCTGCTCGCCTACGACCCGGCCGGTGCGACGTCGTTGCTGGAGAGCGCGGGCTGGGTGCCCGGTCCCGACGGGATCCGCACGAAGAACGGCCAGCGACTGACCGCGAAGGTGGTCTTCTCCCTGGTGTTCAACCAGAACAAGAGCGTGCTCGAACTCGTACAGCAGCAGCTGCGCAAGATCGGCTTCGACCTTCGCATCGAACAGCACACCACCGCTGAAACCGTGCAGATCACGCAAAGTGGCGACTACGAGTACCTCTGGTACAACACCACGCGCGCGGATCCGGACATCCTGCGCAACCTGTTCTCCACCAAGGCGAACAACCGCAGCAAGCTCGCGCCGGGCAACCCGCTGGACGCGCCGCTCGACGCTCAGTCGTCCACTGTGGACCCGGTGAAACGGAAGCCCGCGGCCGAGCAGGCGCAGCGGTTGATCATCGAGAACGGCTATTCGGCACCGGTCTTCGAGTTGACCCAGGTACTCGCGCACGGGCCGAACGCGCACGGCATCGGCTTCGAAGCATCGTCCCGGCTGCAGCTGTTCGACGCCTGGGTGTCCGGCTCGTGACCAGGTACCTGCTCCGTCGGATCCTTCAGGCGGTCTTCGTCCTGTAGGCCGCGTTCACCGTGTCCTTCGTGATCCTCTACCTCCTTCCGGGCGACGCGATCAGCGCGAAACTGGGCGGAGGTGAGGCCGGGATTTCGGTGACACCGGAACAACTCGCCGCGGCGAAGGCGGAATACGGCCTCGATGACGCCCTGCCGGTGCAGTACGGAAAACGGCTGGTCGCCGCACTCCATGGCGACTTCGGCCGCTCGATCGCCACCGGGGACGACGCCACGAACATGGTCGTCTCGGCGTTGCCACCGACCCTCGCGGTCACCGGATTCGCGCTGCTGCTCGCGATCCTGTTCGGCGGCGGCGTCGCCATCGCCGGGACCTACACGCGGCATCGCTGGCTGGGCAACGTCCTGCTCGCGCTGCCACCGCTGGGGATCTCGTTGCCGCCGTTCTGGGTCGGGCTGCTGCTCATCCAGTTCTTCTCCTTCCAGCTCAGGCTGGTGCCGGCACTGGGGTCGAACGGTTTCGAGTCGCTGATCCTGCCCGCGATCACCCTCGCCATCCCGACCGGCGCGATCATCGGGCAGGTGCTGGCGAAGAGCCTCCGCACGCAACTCGCCGAGCCCTACACCGAGATCGCGCTGGCGAAAGGGGCCAGCCGGTTGAGAGTCCACTTCGGACACATACTGCGCAACGCCGCGGTGCCGACACTGACCATCGCCGGGGTGGTCGCGGGCAATCTGATCGCCGGTTCGGTGATCACCGAGACGGTGTTCTCCCGCGACGGCCTCGGGCGGGTGACGTCGGCGGCGGTCACCGCACAGGACATCCCGGTGGTGCAGGCGGTGATCGTGCTCGCGGCACTGGTGTTCGTCGTGATCAACCTGCTCGTCGACCTCGTGTATCCGCTGCTGGACCCGCGGATCGAACACCGGGAGAAGGCCGATGCCTGACGTCCTCGTGCGCACCCGCCGACCCGGCCTGGTGGTCGCGGTCGCGGTTCTCGCGTTCGCCTTGCTCGCCGCGCTCGTCCCGGGCCTCTTCACCGGCCAGGACCCGCTCGCCGGTGTCCCCGCCGAAAAGATGCAAGGCCCCTCGCTCGCGCATTTGTTCGGCACCGACGAGACCGGACGCGACATCTTCGCGCGTGTGGTGCACGGCGCCGCGCTTTCGTTGCAGGCGACGGTGATCGCCGTCGTCGTGGCGCTGGCGGCCGGTTCCGCGCTGGGTCTGCTCGCCGGATTCCGGGGCGGCGCCCTCGATTCGGCGATCATGCGCGGGGTCGACGTCCTGCTGGCGATCCCGTCCATCCTGCTTTCGCTGGCGCTGGTCACCGCGCTCGGCTTCGGCACGACCAACGTCGCGATCGCCGTCGGGGTCGCCAACCTCGCGCAGTTCGCCCGGCTGATGCGCGCCGAAGTGCTGCGCGTCCGCAGTGGCGTGTTCGTCGAGGCGGCGCGGGCGGGTGGCGTGCGCTGGACCGGTGTGCTCGGACGGCACGTGCTGCCCAACGCGCTCGGTCCGGTTCTCGCGCTGGCGACGCTCACCTTCGGTACCGCGGTGCTGGAGGTGTCCGCGCTGAGCTTCCTCGGCTACGGCGCCACCCCGCCGACGCCGGAGTGGGGCTCGCTCGTGGCGGGCGGGCGCGGCTTCCTGGCCACCGCCTGGTGGATGACGACCTTCCCCGGATTGACCGTCGCGGCCGTGGTGCTGTCCGCGAACCGGCTGTCACGGGCGATCGAAGGAGACGTGCGATGAGCGAACTGCTGACCATCCGCGACCTCGCGGTCTCCTACAAGAACGTGCCCGCGGTGGACGGCGTGGAGTTGTCCATCCACAAAGGACAGATCGTCGCGGTGGTCGGCGAGTCCGGTTCCGGCAAGAGCACGACGGCGCACGCGGCGATCGGCCTGCTCCCGCGCGGCGGCCGGATCGAACGCGGCGAGATCACCTTCGACGGCCGCGATCTCACCAAGCTGTCCGACCGCGCTTGGCGATCCGTGCGCGGGCGTGAGATCGCCCTGGTGCCACAGGACCCGACGGTCTCGCTGAACCCCGTCCACCGGATCGGCGACCAGGTCGCCGAAGTCCTGCTGATCCACGGCCTGGCGGACCGGCGCGGTGCCGGCACGGAGGCGATGAAGCTGCTGCGCAAGGCGGGGATCAGCGATCCGGAGGCGCGGGCGCGGCAGTATCCGCATGAGCTGTCCGGCGGCCTTCGCCAGCGGGCGTTGATCGCCGCGGCGCTGGCCGGGCGGCCGAAACTCATCATCGCCGACGAGCCGACCAGCGCGCTCGACGTCACCGTGCAACGGCAGATCCTCGACCACCTCGAAGAACTGGCCACGGAAGCGGGCACCGCGATCTTGCTGATCACGCACGACCTCGGCGTCGCCTCGGATCGAGCCTCACGGGTCGTCGTGCTGTCGCAGGGAAGCGTCGTCGAGGAAGGCACCACCGGCGAGATCCTGTCCGCCCCGTCGGAGAAGTACACGCGCGACCTGCTCGCCGCCGCGCCCAGCCTCTCCGATACGCCGCTGCGGGAACCGAAGCCGCCGTCGTCCGACATCCTCGTCTCGGTTCGCGACCTCGGGAAGACCTTCGGAGCCGTCCGTGCCGTCGACGGCGTCTCGTTCGACATCGCCCGCGGGCGAACCCTCGCGCTGGTCGGCGAATCCGGCTCGGGGAAGTCGACGACGGCGCGGATGCTCCTGCGCCTGGAGACCCCGACCGACGGCACCATCGAGTTCGACGGCCAGGACATCACCTCGTCACGCGGCGAGGAACTGCGGCGGCTGCGGCGCCGATTCCAGCTGGTGTACCAGAACCCGTACGCCTCACTGAACCCGAAGTTCAGCATCGAGGACGTCGTCTCCGAACCCCTGCGGGCTTTCGGTGTCGGCACGAAGGCCGAGCGACGGGCGCGAGCGGCGGAGCTCGTCGACCAGGTCGCGTTGCCATCCTCGGTGCTGAAACGCAAACCCGCCGAGCTGTCCGGCGGGCAACGTCAGCGGGCGGCGATCGCGCGAGCGCTGGCACTGCGCCCGGAGCTGATCGTCGCCGACGAACCCGTTTCCGCACTGGACGTTTCGGTGCAGGCGCAGATCCTGCGGCTGCTCGTCGATCTCCAGGAAGAACTCGGGTTGACCTACCTGTTCATCTCGCACGACCTCGCGGTGGTCCGCCAGGTCGCGGACACCGTCGGGGTCCTGCGCGGTGGCGAACTCGTCGAACTCGGCCCGGCGCAAGACGTCCTGTACCGGCCGAGCGCGGACTACACCCGGGAGCTGCTCGCCGCGATTCCCGGCCGCAAACCGTTGGAGGCACGGTGAAATTCGGGCTCTTCTCGCTCGTCGCGAATCATCCCGACCCGGTGACCGGGGTGACGCCGACGCAACACGAACGTCTGCGCCGAGTCGTCGACGAAGCGGTGTTCGCCGAGGAACTGGGGTTCGACGCGTACGGCGTCGGTGAACGCCACGGCGAGCCGTTCCTCTCCTCGGCGCCACCGGTGATCCTGGCCGCGATCGCCGAGCGCACCGAACGCGTCCGGCTGCTGACCACGCTGACCGTGATCAGTGTGCTGGACCCGGTCCGGGTCGCCGAGGACTACGCGACGCTGGACCAGCTTTCCGGCGGACGGCTGGAACTGATGATCGGCAAGGGCAACGATCCCCGGCACTTCCCGCTGTTCGGCCTCGAAGAAGAGCGGCAGTGGGAGTACCAGGCCGAGAAGTTCGCCTTGCTGCGCCGCCTCTTCCTGGAGGAAGGGGTGACCTGGGACGGCGAGTTCCGCGCGCCGCTGACGGACGTCACGACGCAGCCGCGTCCGTTCCACCCGCGGCCGAGGATCTGGCACGGAAGCGCGTCGAGCACCGAGTCGACCGAACTGGCGGCGAAGTTCGGCGATCCGCTGTTCACCGCGAACGGCTTCCACCCCAAGAAGAAGTACGCCGATCTGATCGACCACTACCGGCGGCGGTGGGTCGACCACGGCCACGACCCGGCGGACGCGCTCGTCGGCTCGGGGGCTGGTGGGCTGTATGTCGCCAAGACCTCGCAGGCGGCGTTGGACGGCTACCGGCCGTACTTCGAGGCGCTGATGAAGACGCCCGCGTACCGGCACAACAAGTCGGAGTTCACCACGCTGGAGGACAAGATCGCCAATGGTTCCGCGCTGGTCGGGAGCCCGGAACAGGTGATCGACAAGATCGGCGACTACCACGCGTCCTTCGGGCACGAGGTGCAGGCGGTCTCGGTCGACGGGCTGACGTCCGAAGAGGCGCGTGACGTCCTGGAGCTCTTCGCCTCCGATGTCATCCCCGTCGTGCGCGAAGAACTGCCCTCGCGGGTTTGGGAAAACCAGTAAGTTCGGGCACGTGCGCATCCTCTTCTCGTGCCGCCCGGCCTACGGCCACCTGTACCCGCTGATGCCGCTCGCGATCGCCGCCCGAGATGCGGGGCACGAGGTGGTCTTCGGTACCGGTGAAGCCTTCGTGGCCAAGGTCCGCGCGCTCGGCTTCGACACGCACAAGGTCGGCGAATCGATCCAAACCGCCAGTGACGAGGCGACCCGGAGACACGGTGAGAGCGACCCGATCGAGGTCGTCCTCGCCATGTTCGGCGAGATCCTGCCGCAGGCCACGATCGCCGACCTGACCCCGCTGCTCGCCGACCTGCGGCCGGATCTGGTCGTCTACGAAATGAGCGACATCGGCGCGGCCACCGCCGCCCGCCGGGCGGGGATCCCGGTGCTGTCCCACGTCATCGGCCGCTCGATGCCCGCCGAGCTGATGGCGGCCGCCGCCGACCGGCTCGCGCCGCTGTGGGACGGCGCGACCCCCGCGAACCTGATGCTGGGCGACGCCGGGATCGACCTGTGGCCGGACAGCCTCCGCGACGCGGAACTGGCGGGTATCCCCACGCTTTTCCGGCTGAGGCCGGTGCCCTGGAACGAACCCGGCACCCTTCCGTCGTGGCTCGACGGTCGCGACCGGCCGCTGGTGTACCTGACGCTGGGCACGGTCGCCTTCGGTGCCATGGACGTGCTGCGCGCGGCGATCGACGGCCTTTCCCGGCTGCCCGTGGACGTCCTGGTCGCCCGCGGCCCCGGCGACCCGGCCGACGTGGGCGAGGTACCCGCGAACGTCCACGTCACCGGCTTCGTGCCGCAGGCCGAAGTCCTGCCGCGGGCCGATCTCGTGGTGCACCACGGTGGCACCGGGACCGTACTCGGCTCGCTGTCGGCCGGGGTGCCGCAGCTGGTGCTGCCGCAGGGCGCGGATCAGTTCGTCAACGCCGAATCGCTGGAGGCGGCGAACGCCGGGCGAGCGCTGGTCGGCGACCAGATCACCGCGGACGCCGTCGAGGAGCGGGCCAAGACGCTCCTCGACGACCGGCGGGTGCGTGAGGTCGCGGCCAAGCTGCGGCACGAGATCGCCGCCATGCCGTCGCCCGCCGAGGTCGTGCGGAGGCTGGAGGAATTCGCCGCGCGCTAGGGAGCGGTAGGCCGGGTGGTCGTGAGTGATAAAGAGGGTTATTGAGGGGTAAGGCAAAGGTGGCGTGGTGGGTGGTAAGTCCGTGAAGGCCTCCTTGAGGGACTCTGGGTCCCTCAAGGAGGCCTTCACGGACTTCAAGACGGGACGTTGATGTCACAGCCGTCCCACTGTCACCAGGGATCACGCCTGACGGTAGTGAAGGGGGCCTTCACTACCGTCAGCGTAGGCAAGGAAGCCTTCACCACCAGGGAAACGCGTAGGCAGCAGCGACCACAGCCCGCGACACGACACGTTTGACTTTCCCCTCAATAACCCTCTTTGCCACTCACGACCCCCACGCGGAACCGTGCATGGCGTCATCAATCGGACACCGATTCTTCGAAAAGGCGTCCCTTGTGGACAGTCGCGCGACGCGCCCCGCCTCAGCGGGGAGCTCATCGCCTGCCGCCAGACAGCGAGCCGATCGCGCCACGTTTGCCTTACCCCTCAATAGAACCCTCATTGCCACTCAAGAGGCGGCGAGGCGCAAGATCTCCCGGGCGACGGAGTCGTTCTGCCGGAACGGAAGCGCGTTGGTCCGGGGGCGCGTGAACGCCCCGGCGGATCGCGCCGACGTATGCGGGCCGAGTGCGAACCGGCGTGGCTGCGGGCGGCCGTCGCGGTCCAGCATCCGGCCGTCGGAGAGCCGGGTGTGGATCCGGCCGGCGAGCAGCCTGTCGCCGGTGACCGGGTCGAGCACGGCCTCCTCGGCGAGCCCGCCGTCGTCACGCAACTGTCGCAAGAGGACATCGGACGCACGCGTGATGCTCGGTTCCGGCAGCCGCGCCTCGACGAACGTGCGCGCCTCGGTCTCGCCAGGGAAGCTCGCCCCGGAGGCGACGAACATCCGGCGCGCCTCGTCGGCCACCACTCGCATTTCGGCGCCCAGGAAGGAAACCAGTCCCGCTTCTTGCAGCGCGAGCAGTTCTTCGAGCCGTCGCGGCGGCGGACCGCTGGCGAAGTACGAGAAGAAGCCGAGGAACCAGCCGTCCAAATCGGACAGTTGAGACGCCGCGTCGAGTCGTCCGGTCTGCAGCAGCGCGGGCAACTGGCCCATCACCGACAACAACGCCATGAAAGCGCCCAGATCCGCGCTGTACTCGGCGTCCGCCCGGCGGCTCAGATCCGCTTCGACGTATTCGCGCAGTTCCTTGCCGTATTCCTCGGCGGTGCCGAACCGGACGCCCGCCATCGGCCGGTCGAGCCGGTCCAGATCGAGCCGATCGTCCGGCGCCGGGACCGCGCGCGCCACCAGCGCGCCGAGTTCGCCGGGCGCCGCGTCCGCGAAGGCGTCGGCGAAGACGGCGAAGTCCATGCGCACCCGTTCGGGATGGGCGGTGAACAGCTCGCTGTAGTAGGCCCAGGCGATCTCCTTCGAGATCAGCGGCCAGACGTCGCGGCGGAAGTCGAGCGGTCCGGGGACGGCGCAGAGCCTTTCGATGGCGTACGCGTCGAAGAATCTGGGCAGCTGCAACGGTTTCCCGCGCAGCCGGTAGCCGATCTTCGCGTGATACGGCACTCCGCGACGCGATCCGATGTGCAGCACGGGCTCGGCACCACTGGGGTGGTATTTCAGCCCACCGCACGCCTGTTCTTCGAACCGGCCGCCACGGCCTTCGGTCAGCAACAGCATCAGATCGACGAACGCCAGGCCGAAACCACGCACCAGCACGGTTTCCCCCGGTTCGATGGCCGAATAGTCGACGTCGGCGGTGTAGCCGGCCGGGTAGTACGCGAGGTCGTGGCGTGCGGCGAAGTCCACGAGTTCGGTTTCGCGCTCGTCCGGTTCGGCGTCGAGATGCCCGACGGTGAACAGCACCGCGTCCACTTCGAGGGGTTCCGCACGGTCCTCCAGCCACAGCGACTGCGGCTCGCCGTCGTCGAGCCGCACCGCTCGGGTCCGGTGCTCGACGACCTCGATCCCCGCCGGGAGCCCCGCGAGGACCTCACGGTGGAACCACGAGAGATAGGCGCTCTGCAGCCGTCGCGTCGGGAAGTGATCACTTTGCAGTGTCTCGAGTTCGGCGCGCAGGCTGTCGTCGATCCCGACGTCGAGCGCGCCCGCGCGGACCAGCCGCGCCCACTCGATCAGCGAAGGACCGGGCCGGATCGGACCGTCGATCTTCACCGTGTCGTCGGTGAAGACCGTGACGTCCTCGGGCATGGAGTTCATCCGCAGCAACGGCGACTGCTCGTACCGCCAGACCCGCCCGGCACCGGGCGGGAACGGATCGACGAGATGCACCACCAGGCGCCGCTCACCGAGCAGCTCGGCGGCGTTCGCGCCGAGCCGTTCGAGTACGCCCACCCCGCGCGGACCGGCGCCGACCACCGCGAGCACGTAGGGGAGGTCTGCGGTACTCACGAGGCCGAAGCTACGCCGCGAATCCGGTGCGTGCGCGCCTTCTCAAGGAGCGGAACTCGTTGCCACAGCTGGGAGAACTGGCGTACTCGTCGATCGGGGGAAGCCAACGAAAGGGACGGACGATGCCGGTCGAATTCCTGGGTATCGGAGGCACCAACGACGGTTCGGAGACGCATCCGCGGTCGGGAGCCGTCTTCGACAAGGACTACACCCTGCGCCTCGCGCGGGCGCACGAGGATTTCGGCTGGGATCGCGTGCTGTTCGCGTACGGCTCCAGCGGGCCGGACCCGGCGCAGGCGGCGGCGTACGTCGCGTCGAAGCTCGACGAACTCCAGATCCTGTTGGCGCACCGGCCGAACGTCTCGTATCCGACGTTCGCGGCGAAGACGTTCGCCACGCTGGACCAGCTCTCGGACGGCAGGCTCACCGTCCACTTCATCACCGGCGGCAGCGACCACGAACAGCAGCGCGAAGGCGACTACCTCACGAAGGACGAGCGTTATTCACGCACGCGTGAGTACATCCAGATCGTGAAGCAGGCGTGGACGTCCGAAGAGCCCTTCGACCACGAAGGCGAGCACTACCGTTTCGCCGACTTCGTCCTCGATGCCCGTCCAGTGCAGCAGCCGCGTCCAGGCGTGTCCTTCGGTGGCTCGTCTCCGGCGGCGTACGCGGCGGGCGGGGCCGAAGCGGACATCTTCTGCCTCTGGGGCGAGCCGCTCGCGCAGACCGCCGAGCAGATCGAGTCCGTCAAGGCCGCGGCGAAGGCGGCCGGGCGGACCGACGTCCCGCGGATCCAGGTCGCCTTCCGCCCGATCATCGCGCCGACCGAGGAACTCGCCTGGGAGAAGGCCTACCGCACGGTCGACGCCATCAAGGCCCGGACGAGTGGGGGCAAGCAGCTGACCAGACGGCATTCGCTCACGAACCCGGAGAACACCGGCTCGCGGCGGTTGCTCGCGGTCGCCGCCGAGGGCGAACGCTTCGACCGGGCGCTGTGGACCCCCACCGCGGCCGCGACCGGCGGCGCCGGGAACTCCAACGCGCTCGTCGGCACACCCGAGACCGTCGCGCAGGCCCTGCTCGACTACTACGACCTCGGCGTCGACATCCTCTCGGCGCGCGGCTACGACATGCTCGGCGACACGATCGACTTCGGTCGCCACGTCATCCCGATCGTGCGCGAAGAGGTCGCCAAGCGCGACGCCGCGAAGGCGGCTTCGGCGCGGGAAGTGCTCGCGGTCGATGGCTGAGTTCGAAATCAGGCCGTTCTCGGTCGGCGATCCCGAGGTCGAACCGCTGCTCGCCGAGCTCGCGGAGGAGTACTTCGACCGCTACGGCGACACCACGGAGATCAACCGCTACCCGGCCGAGTCGTTCACTCCACCGGATGGCGCATTACTCATCCTTTTGGCGGATGGCGTCAGCGTCGCCGGAGGCGCGTTCAAACGTTACGACGATCACACTGCGGAGTTGAAACGCGTTTGGACCCACTCCGCGCACCGGCGGCGCGGGTTCGCGCGGCTCATCGTCGCGGAGCTGGAATCCGAAGCCAAACGACGCGGCTACACCCGGATTTTCCTGACGACAGGCCCCAAACAGCCCGAAGCCGCTGGTCTGTACCGCAGTACCGGCTACCGGGACATCGCCACGGACGCGGTCGATCCCGGCGGGGTCGGGCTGTTGGCCTTCGAAAAAGATCTCTAACCACAGAAACCCGGCGAAAGAACCTAGCCAATCACCAACAGTCAGGAGACACTTACGTGAACGAATGACGCTTCGTGACGAGCTCGTGACCGCGTTACTCTCGGTCACGAGTTTGTCGCATCATAAGGACCCTATTGGGGGCAACATGGCTTCGGCCGGACGGGTCACTTACCGCGAGGTGTTCGGGGTAGCCGAGTTCCGTTCGCTCTGGTTCGCCGAACTCTTCTCGATCTTCGGCGATCAACTCGCCAGAGTCGCGCTCTCGGTCCTCGTCTTCACCGAAACCCGCTCGGCGACCCTGACCGGTCTCACCTACGCGCTGACGTACGCGCCTTCACTGCTCGGCGGCATCTTCCTCACCGGCTTCGCGGACCGCTTCCCCCGCCGGACCGTGATGGTGGTCGTGGACCTGCTGCGGGCGGCGCTGATCGCGCTGGTCGCCGTTCCGGTGCTGCCGTTCTGGGTGCTGTGCGTCCTCGTCGGCGCCGTCTCGCTGCTGAACCCGCCGTTCAAGGCCGCTCAGCTGGCGCTGCTGCCGCAGATCCTCAAGGGCGACCGATTCGTCGTCGGCATGGCGGTCCGCAGCATGACCGTCCAGTCGGCGCAGCTGGCGGGGTTCGCCGGCGGCGGTTTCCTGCTGACCGCGCTCGAACCCCATATCGCCCTCGCGCTGGACGCGATCACGTTCCTGATCTCGGCGCTGTTCGTCCGGCTCGGGCTGGCCGCCCGGCCCGCCGCGGCGACGGGCGAGAAGCGCAAGTCGTTCTTCGCGTCGATCGGCTCGGGCGGCAAGATCATCTTCGCCAGCTCGGGACTGCGCGCGTTGCTGCTGTTCACCTGGCTGATGGGCCTGCTGCCGGTGTACGAGGGCATCGCCGCGCCCTACGCCGAAGCCTCGGGCGGCGGTCCACAGGTCATCGGCCTGCTGCTGGCGGCCGATCCGCTCGGCAGTGTGATCGGCGCGTACATCTACTCGCGCTGGGTGCCGGCGCACATCCGGCCGAAACTGATCGGACCGCTTTCGGCGCTCACGGCGATCCCGCTGCTGCTGTGCTTCCTGCAGCCGGGCCCGGCGACGTCGATCGTGTTGTTCGTGGTCTGCGGTGGCTTCGGCACTGTCGCGCTCATGCAGGCGACGGCGTCACTGACGCTGGCGGTGCCGGACGAAAGCAGGGCTCAGGTGATGGGCCTTTCGAACACCGGTCTCACCACGACCATGGGCGTCAGCCCGCTGATCGGCGGCGTCCTCGCCGATCAGATCGGTCCGCCGTCGACGGTCGGCGTCTTCGGTCTTGCGGGATTGGTGCTGACGATTCCGCTCGCGCTGAGCTGGTGGCGGAACCTCACCAAGGACCCGGACAGATGGCAGGAAAAAGACGCCGCACGCGCGGAACATTGAGGTGTTCCACGCGCCGGCTCACTCGCGCGGCCGTTGGCCTGCGCCCCAGTTCACTGATCCCTACCGGCCATCGCTGGCACCTTTCCCTCGACCCTCTCAGAGAAAAGTACACACCTAGGGAGCTTGTCGACAGCCCGCAAGTCGGTGGAAGCTGTCGGTAAGTAGGGGGTTTCGGAGAATCACGCAAGAGTCAGGGGGAAAGATGATCACATCGGAGGAACGCGCTGGACATCGTTCGGCTCTCACGGTAGCGACGTGGGAGCTCTGGAAGAGGCCTGAACACTGGATCGCCTACACCGGGCTTTCCGTGGCGGCGATGCTGGCACTGACGGGGGTCTTCGCCGCATCCATTTCCATCACGTCTTCGCAGGTCCTGTTGTGTTTTCTGCTCGCGGGCCTCGCCATCGCGCACACCGAGGCGACCCGCCGGATCGAGCGGCAGCGGCGCAGCATGAGCGTCACCCCGCATATCAACATGACCTCGGTCTGGGTGCTGCCCGGCGCGATCCTGCTTCCGCCGCAGCTCACCGCGCTTCTCGTGGCCGTGATCTATCTGCACCTCGGATACCGCAGCTGGGCGGGTCTCCGGACGGTCAACCCGCACCGAACTGTGGCGAACGCCACATCGATGACGCTGACCGCGTTCGCCGCGTGGGCCGCCGTGCAGGTGGTCGGGGCCGCCCCGGAATCGGTGACGTCGATCTGCGCGGCCGGACTGGCGTTCTTCCTGATGAACGCCGTCTTCACCGGCACCGGCCTCTATTTCGCGGCGCCGGCGAAGGCTTCGGTACAGACTCTCCTCGGCTCTTGGGACGACAACATCCTGGAAGCCTCCACCGTCTGCATCGGCGCGCTGGTGCTCGCCGTGCTGCCGCATCAGCCGGTGCTCGTCCTGCTCGTCTTCCTGCCGCTGTACCTGCTGCAGCGTTCGGTGCTGATCAAGCAGCTCGAGCAGCTCGCCACCACCGACCAGAAGACCCAGCTGCTCAACGCCACCACCTGGCAGCAGGGCGCCGTCCGTGAGGTCGCCCGCGCCGAGCGCGAGAACGGCCAGTTCGGCGCGCTGATGATCGACCTCGACCACTTCAAGAGCATCAACGACACCTACGGCCACCTGGCGGGCGACGACGTGCTCAAGGGGGTCGCGGCGCTGGTCAAGGCCGAAACCCGGACGCAGGACCTCGCCGGCCGGTTCGGCGGGGAGGAGTTCGTCGTGCTCCTGACATCGTCGTCGAAGCAGGAATCCGTCGCGGTCGCCGAGCGCATCCGCCAGCGGATCAGCGAGATGGTGATCAAGACTCAGGACAACGAAGGCAACCACGTGGTCATCGAGCAGCGGACCGCTTCGGTCGGCGTCGCGACCTTCCCGCTCGACGGCAGGACGATCGAAGAGGTCATGGCTTCGGCGGACGCTTCCGTCTACGCGGCGAAACGCAACGGGCGCAACCGCGTCGTGTCCTCGCCGGATCTGACGGCGACCGTCGAAGAGCCCGCGCTGGAGGCCGTCGCGGCCTAGCGCAACCGTTCCATCACGTAGGCGGCCGTGGTCCGAAGACGGACCACGCCTCCGACGGTGAATTCGGCGAGCAGGTCGATGAGCGCGTCCGCGTCGGGCGGCTCACCGTCCCAGCTCGCCTGGACGAGCGCTTCGGTCATCGCGAAGAACAGGGTGACCAGCGCCTTGTCCGCGCGACCCGACTCGACGCCGTGGCTCGCCCAGCGCTGCCTGCTCGCCTCGGTGTAGACACCGGCGAGCCGCTCCCGCAGCCGCGTGAGGGCCGGATCGCCCATGCGTTCCGCCTCGCGCAGGACCGGGAACGCCTCGGGGTTCGCCGCGACGAAGGCGAACATGTTGGCGTAGTTGGCGCGCGCCCAAGCCCGGAGTTCGGGCTGCGAAGAGTCGAGGGCGGGCGCGCCGATCGCCTCGAAGGCGCGTTCCTCGATATCCGTCACGACCTGGGCGAACAGCGTCGTGCGATCGCCGAACTGCTCATAGACGGCCTGGCGCGATACGCCGGCCCGGCGGGCGATCTGCTCGATCGTCGCGGCCTGCGCGCCGTGCGCGGCGAAGACCCCGGCCGCCGAGCTCAGCACCCGTGCGCGCTGCTCGCCGATCGGGAGCTTGCGGGGCCGCCCTCTCGGCACAGGGCTTGACATCGTGCGCCACCTCACTGACTCTCTTTTTCGACACCTCTGTCGAAAATGTTTGTGCTCAACGAGGAGCAAGCATGCGTCCAGGATCCCGGCGCGGTGTGTCCGCCGCCGTCTCAGCGGCCACCGTCGCGGCACTGCTGACCTTCGGGGCACCGCAGGCCGTCGCCGCCCCGTCCTTCTACGATCCCCCGTCGCCGCTGCCAGCGGGTGCTCCCGGCGACATCATCCGGCACGAACCGTCCACTTTCTACGTCGATCCCGTGAAACTCATCAAGGCCGACGCCGACGTCCAGCGGATCATGTACCGCAGCACCGACACCCACGGCAGGCCCAACGCCGTCACCGGCACCGTCCTCACCCCGAAGAAGGCGTGGACCGGCCCCGGTGAGCGGCCGGTCGTCGGCTACGCGGCCGGAACGCAGGGCGTCGGCGACCAGTGCGCGCCGTCGAAGGCCCTTGCCGCGGGCATGGAGTACGAAGGGCCCTTCATCGCCGGGCTGCTGCTTCGTGGCTACGGCATCGTCGTCACCGACTACGAAGGCCTCGGCACTCCCGGCGTCCACACCTACGTCAACCGTGTCGCCGAGGGCAACGCCGTCCTCGACTCGATCCGCGCGGCACAGCGGCTGCCCGAAGCGAACCTTCCCGACAACGGCCCCGTCGCGACCGCGGGGTACTCGCAGGGCGGCGGAGCGTCGGCGTCGGCCGCCGAACTGCAGCCGTCGTACGCCCCCGAGCTCAAGCTGAAGGGCTCGTACGCGGGCGCGGTCCCGGCGGATCTGGCCGAAGTCGGCAAGAACATCGACGGGCACTACGCGTTCGGATTCCTCGGGTTCACGCTGGTCAGCATGGACGCGGCGTATCCGGAGCTGAACCTCCCGAACCTGCTCAACGCCAAGGGTAAGGAGGCGTTCGAGAAGGTCAAGCAGGAGTGCACGGCCGACGCGATCTTCGCGCACGCGTTCACCCAGTCGAAGGACCTGACCAACGACGGCAGGCCGCTGACCGCGTACCTCGGCGAGGAGCCGTACAAGACGCGGGTCGGCGAGCAGCTGATCGGGGCACGGAAGCCCGGTACGCCGACGCTGGTCGTCCACAGTGCACTCGACGACATCGTGCCCTACCCGCAGGGCCGGACCATGGCACGCTCGTGGTGTGCGAAGGGGGCGAAGGTGCAGTTCTCGACTTCGCTGGTTCCGACGCATGTCGGTGGGGCCATCCGGGCTTTCCCGGAGGCTTTCGCTTGGCTTGAAGGGCGCTTCGCGGGGCTGCCCGCTCCGGGGAACTGCGGGCTGTTCTAGGGGTCACCAAGTGCCATGAAAGGTCCTTTCCTTGCGAAATTTGCAAGGAAAGGACCTTTCATAGCGCGCTACTTGAGGCCGGTCGCTTCCGCGGCAGCCGGGTCCGAGTCGCTGAGGAAGGTCCTGCAGCGGTCGTACTCCTCGGTCTCGCCGATCTTGCCGGCGGCCTTGCCGAGGACGGCGAGGGAGCGCAGGAAGCCCTGGTTCGGGCGGTGTGCCCACGGCACCGGACCGTGTCCCTTCCAGCCCGCGCGGCGGAGCTGGTCGAGGCCGCGGTGGTAACCGGTGCGGGCGTACGCGTAGGCGGCGACGGTCTCACCGGCTTCGAGCGCCTTCTCGGCGAGCGAGGCCCACGCCTCGCTGTAGTCGGGGTGCTCGGCGGCGACGGCGGCCGGGTCGCTCCCGGCGTCCAGCGCCGCTTGCGCGGCGGTGTGCTCGGGAAGGTGCGTCGGCTGGGGGCCGAGGAGGTTCGTCATACCGGCCATTGTGCCGACAGCCTCCGCTTAGAAGAACAGGCTCCCGAGAATGCCCCCACCGGCGAGCACCAGAGCGGCGACGAGTACCGCCGCGACAAGTCGTTTCGGCATCATGGCGGCACACCTTGCCCTGCTTCGCACGCTGATCGCAAATCCGCCACCCCTACGGGTGAACCCCGATTTTCGACCCCGAATGCCCGTCCCGTGATCTGGAGCAGGGAAGATGTCCCGTATGACAAAGGCGACAGAAGTGACCGGGGACCTTTCGCCGGGTGTCATCCCCCGCAGCCCGATCGCGAAGACCAGGCTGTTCTTCAAGCTCCACTGGCACCGCGGCGCGCCGGGACAGGCGACGCCGGACTGGGTGCTGAACTTCTGCTACGGCATGTGGCTCGTCGCGTTCGCCTTCAAGCTGGTGGGCTCGTCCTGGGACATGTCGTGGCATTTCATGTGGCTCCGGGACGACCTCGCCCCGCCGCACCTGATCAACACCGTCGGCACGGTGATCATCATGGTGCTCGTCGCGATCCACAGCTACACCGGGCTGGGCGCCGACCGGCGTTCGCTGCGGCTGATGCAGATCGGGCTCGTGGTCTTCCTCATCGCGGCGCCGCTGGACGTCATCAACCACCGCGTCAACGGCCTCGACCTGACCGCGTGGAGCCCGTCGCACATGATGCTCTACATCGGCACGGGCATCATGCAGGCGGGCGTGATCATGGGCTGGCTGAAGTACGCCAAGCCCGGCCGGAGGCGTACCGGGGTCCTGCTCGGACTGTGGGCGTTCTTCCTGGAGAACACGTTCTTCCCGAACGGTCAGCAGGAGTACGGCATCCTCGGGCTGCGCGCCTGGGAGCGCGGCGCGCCCGAAGCCGAGCCTGAACTGCTGAGCTTCGCCGCGAACCAGATCGGCCACGCGGTCGACCGGGTGGCCGTCGAGCACTTCACGATGCCGATCGCCGACTGGGTCTACCCGCTGTGGGGTATCGGCGTGATGGCGCTGATCTTCGCGCTGGCGCGGTACACGACCGGTTTCCGCTGGGCGGGCACGACGGTCGCCGCCATCTACCTCGGCTACCGGCTGGTGATGTGGCCGCTGCTGCTCGGCATGGGCTTCCCGGTCTCGGTCGTGCCGTTCTACCTGCTCGCCGTCGGCCTCGCGGTGGACCTGGCGTTCCGCATCGGCCGTGATCATCCGCTGCTGACGGCGGGTGTCGGCGCGCTGCTGGTGACGGCCTTCGGCTACGGGATGCTGTGGGTGCAGTCGCAGTTCCGGCCGTGGCTGCTCGGCGACGCGCACACGGAATCGGCGCCGCCGGTCGCCTACTGGACGGCCGCGGTCTGCCTGGTCGGCGTCGGCGCGTTGTGGTCCGCCGCCGGGCCGGGAACGCGGGCGGTGAGCTCGCTACTGGCGAAGCGCCGCGAGAAGACGGCGCTCCCGGCCGATTGAGCCGCTGAGTACATGAAGGCCCCCTTCACCGCGCTAGACGCAATGAAGGGGGCCTTCACGTACTTCCGCATTTAGAGGACTAAATGCGTTCTGGTCAGGAGAGCTTGTTGCCCGCCGAACCCAGCGACTGCGCGGCCTCGACGATGCGCGCGGCCATACCGGCTTCAGCGGCCTTGAGGTAGCTACGCGGGTCGTAGACCTTCTTGTTGCCGACCTCGCCGTCGATCTTCAGCACACCGTCGTAGTTCTTGAAGAAGTGGTCCGCGATCGGGCGGGTGAAGGCGTACTGCGTGTCGGTGTCGACGTTCATCTTCACGACGCCGTAGGACACCGCCTCGCGGATCTCCTCCGGCAGCGAGCCGGAACCACCGTGGAAGACCAGCTCGAACGGCTTCGATCCGGCCGGGAGGCCGAGCTTCTTCGACGCCGCCTCCTGGCCGCCCTTGAGCACGTCCGGGCGCAGCTTCACGTTGCCGGGCTTGTAGACGCCGTGCACGTTGCCGAAGGTCGCGGCCAGCAGGTAGCGGCCGTTCTCGCCGGAGCCGAGCGCGTCGATCGTCTTCAGGAAGTCACCCTCGGCGGTGTACAGCTTCTCATTGATCTCGGCCTCGACGCCGTCTTCCTCGCCACCGACGACGCCGATCTCGACCTCGAGGATGATGTTCGCGGCCGCGGCCTTGGCGAGCAGTTCCTGCGCGATCTCGAGGTTCTCGTCGAGGTCGATCGCGGAGCCGTCCCACATGTGGCTCTGGAACAGCGGGTGCTGGCCGTTCTTGACCCGCTCGGCCGAGATCTCGATCAGCGGGCGGACGAAGCCGTCGAGCTTGTCCTTCGGGCAGTGGTCGGTGTGCAGCGCGACGTTCACGTCGTACTTGGCGGCGACGACCTGGGCGAACTCGGCGAGCGCGACCGAACCGGTCACCATGTCCTTGACCTTCTGGCCGGACGCGAACTCCGCGCCGCCGGTGGAGAACTGGATGATCCCGTCGCTCTCCGCCTCGGCGAACCCGCGGATCGCGGCGTTCAGGGTCTCCGACGAGGTCACGTTGATGGCCGGGTAGGCGAATTCGTTCGCCTTCGCCCGGTCGAGCATCTCCGCGTAGACCTCGGGGGTGGCGATGGGCATCGTTTACTCCTCCTCGAAGCAGGCTGGTGCACCTCTCGGCCGAATCGTACGAGGTCGGCCGGGAGGTGCCTACAGCCGTCGTATCAGAGAAGGACCTCGGCGAGCGCCCGGTAGGCCGGCAGAGGGTCGGAGTCCAGTACCTGGATGGTGACGTGGTCCGCCCCGGCCTCGATGTGGGCGCTGAGCCCGCGCCCGATCGTCTTCGCGTCGCCGTGCAGTGCCAGCGCGTCGACCACCCTGTCGCTGCCCTCACCCGCCAGGTCCTCGTCGGTGAAGCCGAGTTTGCGCAAGGCGTTCGTGTAGTTGACCAGGCCCAGGTAGAATTTGACGGTCTGCCGCCCGAGGGCCCGGGCCCGCTCCGGATCGGTGTCGAAGACGACCTTGTGCTCCGGCGCCAGCAGCGGGCCCTGGCCGAGGACCTCGCGCGCCTGGCGGGTGTGCTCGGGCGTCATCAGGTACGGGTGGGCACCGGCGGTGCGGTCGCCCGCCAGCTTGAGCACCTTCGGGCCGAGCGCGGCGAGCGCGCGGGCTTCGACCGGCACCCCGGCGGCGTCCAACGCGTCCAGGTACTCGACGAGCGCCCCGTACGGTTTGACGAACTTCTGATCCTGCTCGGGGTGGCCCGCCCCGACGCCGAGGAGGAAGCGGTCCGGATGCTTCGCGGCGACACGGTGGTACGACTTGGCGACGGTGGCGGCGTCGACTTGCCAGATGTTGATGATGCCGGTGGCGACGGTGATCGAAGTGGTCGCGTCGAGCAGCGCCTCGACGGCGTCGAGGTCGCCCGGAGGCGAACCGCCGAGCCAGATCGCGCCGTAGCCGAGCTTCTCCAGCTCGACCGCGATCTCCGGAGAGATCTTGCTCTCCAGCTGCCAGACACCGAACCTGCCGAGTTCAATTCCCATGACCCGAGCCAACGCCTGCCTCCGCCGATGTCTTCCCTTAAGTTCGAAGTATGGCGAAACTCGGCAGCACGGACCTCGACGTTCAAGGGATCAACCTCGGGGGGAACGTCTTCGGCTGGACCGCGGACGAGCAGCAGTCCTTCGCCGTCCTCGACGCCTACACGGCGGCGGGCGGCAACTTCATCGATACCGCGGACCTCTATTCGGGCGGCGGCTCCGAGACGATCATCGGCGACTGGCTGGCCAGGCGAGGCCGCCGCGACGACGTCGTCATCGCGACCAAGACCGGGATGTGGGAAGAACGGAAGGGGCTGTCGGCGGCGAACATCGCGGCGGCGGCCGAGGACTCGCTGCGACGGCTCCAGACCGATCACATCGACCTCTATTACGCGCACATCGACGATCCGGAGACCCCGATCGAAGAGACGCTGCGCGCCTTCGACAAGCTCGTGCGCGCGGGCAAGGTGCGCTACATCGCGGCGTCGAACTACTCCGCGGAACGACTGAGCGAAGCACTGTCCATTTCGGACCGTGAGGGCCTCGCGAAGTTCGTCGCGCTACAACCGCATTACAACCTCGTGGAGCGAGACTACGAACGCGATCTGGCGCCGACGGTCCAGCGCGAAGGCCTGACCGTCCTGCCATATTTCGCGCTGGCCAAGGGTTTCCTCGCCGGGAAGTACCGCTCGAAGGAGGACCTCGGCGATAGCCCCCGTGCCGCCCGCGCCTCGTCCTATTTGGACGAACGTGGCGAGCGGGTCCTGTCCGCGCTCGACGAGATCGCGGCCTCGCGTGGCGTCTCCGTCGCGGCGGTTTCGCTCGCGTGGCTGTTCGCCCAGCCGACCGTCACCGCGCCCATCGCGAGCGCCCGCTCGGTCGAGCAGCTGACCGATCTCCTGCCCGCCGCCGACCTCGCCCTGACCACCGAGGAGGTCGACGCTCTCACCGCCGCCTCGGCCTGAACCCCCGCGTTTCGTCCTCTGAATGCGGTAGTTCGCACTACCAACGACCGCAGCCAGAGGACGAAACGCGTACTTACTTGCGGGTAGCTTACTCCGGGTAGGTTGGGGTACCGTCCGAATGCCGTAGGGCTCGGACGAGGAGGCAACGTGGCCAAGAACAGCGTGAACGGCAAGGTCGTCCTGATCACCGGCGCCGCACGGGGGATCGGCGCGGGGCTCGCCGAACGCCTGGCCGCGCAGGGCGCGAAGGTCGCTTTGGTCGGCATCGAAGCGAAGGAACAGAAGGCGGTCGCCGAGAAGATCGGCCCCAGCGCCCACGCCTGGGAAGCCGACGTCACCAGCTGGGACGACCTCGAACGCGCCACCGCCGGCGTCGTCGAGCACTTCGGCGGCATCGACATCGTCATCGCGAACGCCGGTATCGCGACCTCCGGCTTCGTCCGGTCGGTGGACCCGGCCGCCTTCGAGAAGGTCATCGAGGTCGACCTGCTGGGCGTTTGGCGCACGTTCCGCGTCACCCTTCCGCATGTCATCGACCGCAAGGGCTACCTGCTCGCGATCTCCTCGCTGGCCGCGATCACCCACGCGCCCGGCATGGCCAACTACGCCGCCGCGAAGGCCGGTGTCGAGGCGTTCTGCAACAGCTTCCGCGCCGAAGTCGCCCACCTCGGCGTGAAGGTCGGCGTCGCGCACCCGACCTGGATCCGCACCGACCTCGTGGAGAGCGCCGACAAGCACCCGGTCTTCGGCAAGCTCCGCACCGGCATGCCGGGCCTGCTCGGCAAGACCTATCCGCTGTCCGTCGCGCTCGACCACCTGCAGGCCGGGATCAACAAACGCGCCCGCACCGTCCACGTGCCCCGCTGGGTCGGCGGCCTCAAGCTGATCCGCGCGTTCCTGCCGCCGATCATCGAGATCGGCGCGAGGGGCCGGATCAAGAAGGCCGACGCGGCCGCACTCGTGGACATCGAGCGGCGCGGCGCGTACGAATCTTCGATAACCGGCCAGGCGGGCCGGGCCGCCACAGCGTCGAAACCGAAGGGCTGACCACATATGTCCCGTCGCGACCAGATCCGCATGACATCCGACGAGCTCACCGCGTTCCTCGACGAGCAGAAGGTCATCAACGTCGCGACGATGGGCCCGAACGGCCGCCCACATCTGGCGCCGCTCTGGTACTACCCGCACGAAGCGGGCATCGCGACGTGGACCTACGGCTCGTCCCAGAAGGCGAAGAACCTGGAGCGCGATCCGCACGCCACCATGCTCATCGAGGACGGCGACAGCTACGACAAGCTCCGCGGGATCTCCCTCGAGGCCGACGTCGAGGTCGTCACCGATACGGCCGCGGTCACCCAGATGGGTATCCAGCTCATGCAGCGCTACGCGGGAGCGAAGCCGGGCGATCCGGTGCCCGACGAGCTCACGGGCTTCATCGGCAAGCAGGCCCCAAAGCGAATCGGGCTGATTTTCCGGCCGACCAAGATCGTGAGCTGGGATCACACGAAGCTCGGCGGGACGTACTGACAGGTAGGTAGTACTAGCAAGTAACTGTTACTTCCGGTAACGTCATCTGGGCCCGAACGCCTCGAAGTGGAGGATTGCCAGATGACCGAGCGATTCAAGGTCGTGATCGTGGGCACCGGGTTCTCCGGGCTCGGCCAGGCCATCCAGCTCGAAAAAGCCGGAATCTCCGACTACGTGATCCTGGAGAAGGCGGACGAAGTCGGCGGTACGTGGCGGGACAACTCGTACCCCGGCTGCGCCTGCGACGTGCAGTCCCACATGTACTCGTTCTCCTACGAGCAGAACCCGGACTGGTCGCGGTCGTTCTCACCGGCGCCGGAGATCTTCCAGTACCTCAAGGACGTCACCGACAAGTACCGGCTGCGCCGCAAGATCCGGTTCGGCGTCGAACTCACCGGCGCCACCTGGGACGACACCACGCGCCGCTGGCACGTCCACACGAAGTCGGGCAAGGACATCGAGGCCCAGTTCGTCGTCTCCGGCGTCGGCGGCCTGCACATCCCGCAGATCCCCACGCTGCCCGGGATCGAGAAGTTCAAGGGCCAGACCTGGCATTCCGCGCAGTGGAACCACGAATACGACCTGCGCGGCAAGAAGGTCGCCGTCGTCGGTACCGGCGCCAGCGCGGTCCAGTTCGTCCCGCGGATCGCCCCCGAGGTCGACGAGCTGACGCTGTTCCAGCGCACTCCGCCGTGGATCATGCCGAAGCCCGACCACGCCATGCCCGGCTGGGCCAAGGCCGCCTTCCGCCGTATCCCCGGTGTGCAGCGGCTTTACCGCAACGCGCTGTACTGGTTCCTCGAAGTGCGCGCCGTCGGCTTCAACGGCCACCCCGCGATCATGAAAGCGGGCGAGGTGATCGCGAAGCGCCACATCGGCAAGGCCATCAAGGATCCCCAGCTGCGCAAGAAGGTCACTCCCGACTACACCATGGGCTGCAAGCGGGTGCTGATCTCCAACGACTACTACCCGGCGATCAATCGGTCCAATGTGGACATCAACACCGATGGCGTTCGCGAGGTCAAGGCGCACAGCGTCGTCGACGGCAACGGCGTCGAGCACGAGGTCGACGCGATCGTCTACGGCACCGGGTTCAAGGTCACGGATGCCTTGGAATACCTGGACATCACCGGGATCGACGGCCGTGACCTCGCCAAGGAATGGGCGGCCGAGGGGATGCGCACGCACAAGGGCATCACCGTCTCCGGCTTCCCCAACCTGTTCTTCCTCCTCGGCCCGAACACCGCGCTGGGCCACAACTCCGTGGTGTTCATGATCGAATCGCAGGCGCGCTACGTCGTCGACGCGATCAAGCTCGCCGACTCGCGCGGCGCCGAGGCGCTCGACGTCCGCGCCGGTGTCCAGGAGAAGTTCCAGCGCGAGATCCAGGACAAGCTCGTCAAGGGCGTCTGGACCCAGGGTGGCTGCAAGAGCTGGTACCTCGACGCCAAGGGCGTCAACCGCACGATCTGGCCCGGGTTCACCTGGCGCTACTGGCTCGAAACCCGCAAGGTCGACCCGAGCGACTTCGAACTCAGCGGGCGCGCGTCATGACGGACCACGAGCAGATCGTCCTGCACGCACGCGACGTCAAGTTCGACTGGGGTTCGCTGCCGATGCACTGGATCCCCGGTGAACCGCAGGCGACGCATACGATCAACGTGCTGCATCTGGCGCTGCCGGAAGGCGAACGCTGGTTCGTCGAGGTGTTCAAGCAGGCCGTGCCGCTGATCCGCGACGAGCGGCTGAAGGAAGACGTCCTCGGTTTCATCGGCCAGGAGGCCATGCACGCCGAGGCGCATGACGGCGCCGCCGATCACCTCGAAGCGGCGGGCGTGCCCGTCCGGCCGTTCATCGCGCAGATGGAATGGATGTTCCGCCGCCTGCTCGGCGATCGCCCGCTGTCCGCCAAGCGGCGTGAGGAATGGCTGATCGAACGGCTCGCCATCGTCGCCGCGATCGAGCACTACACCGCGTTCCTCGGGCAGTGGATCCTCGACGCCGAAGCACTCGACGCCGCCGGTGCCCATCCGACGATGCTCGATCTCCTGCGCTGGCACGGCGCCGAAGAGGTCGAGCACCGCTCTGTCGCCTTCGACCTGTTCATGCACCTCGACGGTCGCTACGGCCGCCGCGTGCGCAGCATGCTCGTGGTGACTCCGGTACTCGCGTGGGTCTTCTTGCGGGGCACCAGGTTCCTGATGCGCAACGACCCGACCCGGCCGGGCAAGACGACTTTCCGCACCTATCTGCGCGTGGCGAAGCTCGGGCTCCTGCCGTCGGGAAGGCAGCTGCGGCGCGAAATCCTGCCTTACTTCCGGAAGTCCTATCACCCCACGGAAACCGGCGACACCGACCAGGCCGTCGCGTATCTCGCGAATTCCCCGGCCGCCCTGGCCGCCGACGAACCACGATGACGCGCCCGCTGCGGCTCGACGGCAGCGGGCGGACCGACCGCTTGATGGCGTCGCTGACCGGCGTCGTCGCGGTGTACCGCAGGCTCAGCGGAGTCAGCGGGCGCCGTCGTCCCCCGGTGCTCGCCGTCGACCGTGATCTCCCGCTGGTGGTCGACGACGTCCGCGCCGAAGCCGAAGGCGTCGTCAGCCTGCGGTTGGTGCACGAACGCGGCGAGGTTCTGCCGCGCTGGCGGCCCGGCGCGCACGTCGACCTCTCACCGCGGCCGGGGCTGGTCCGGCAGTACTCGCTGTGCGGCGACCCGGACGACCGCTCGGCCTACCGCGTCGGCGTCCGGTTGCTCGGCGAGGGATCCACGGCGGTGCACGGGTTGAAGAAGGGCGCGCGGATCACCGTGCGCGGACCGCGTAACGCTTTCCCCTTCGTCGCGAGCCCGGCCTACCTGTTCGTCGCGGGCGGCATCGGGATCACGCCGATCCTGCCGATGGTGCGGCAAGCCGCCGCCTCCGGCGCGGACTGGCGACTGGTCTACACCGGTCGCGACGAGGCTTCGATGCCGTTCCTGGAGGAATTGTCCGGGTTCGGCGACCGGGTCTGGATCCGGCCGGACACGGACTACGGGATGCCCGCTTCCGGCGCCGAACTTCTCGAAGGGGCGCCGGAAGGTGCGCCGATCTACTGCTGCGGGCCGGTTCCGATGATCGTCGGCGTCCGCGCGGACGCGGCATTGCGCACGTCCGGTCCGGTGTTCTTCGAGCGGTTCTCGACGCCGCCGATCGTCGGTGGCAAGCCGTTCCAGGTCACCTTGGCCCGCAGCGGCGTGACGCTGGACGTGCCCGCCGACCGGACGACGCTCGACGTCCTGCGCGAAACCGTGCCCGGTATCGCGTATTCGTGCCGTCAGGGGTTCTGCGGGACCTGCGAGCTGCCGACGGTGACCGGCGATCTCGTCCGGGTCTGCGTCGACCGCGAACCGGTCACCCTCGACCTCTGAGCCGTCAGGATTTCTGGGGAATCCAGGAACCGATCACCGGCTTGAACTCGCGCACGGACCGCTCCGCGACGACACCTTCGAGGTGGTAGGGATCCTGGTCGATGATCTCCAGCAGCGCCGCCTCGTCCGCCGCCTGGTACATCGAGATGCCGCCGGAGCCGTCGCCCAGCGGGCCACCGAGCGCGACGACGCCCTCCTCGGCGAGGCGGGAAAGGAATTCCCGGTGCCGGGGACGCACGTCCGCCAGCTTCTCTTGCACGTACGTGATCTCCACCAGGAACCAGGCCATCGACATCTCCAAGGTCGTTCCAACAGACGGCCCCAGCTTCTCAGGATCCGATCAGGCAGGACTCCCGCCCCACCCGATACGCTGATCGTGCGCCACGCACAGGTTGTGCTTCAAAGGGGTAAATGAACAGGTAGGGGTACATGCTCGAGGGCAACGCGGAACGCAGTGTCGAGGTGACCCTCGGCCATCTGCGCACCATGGACGGACCGGTCACGCCACCGCCGCCTGCGGCACCACTGACCCTTGAGGATCTCTATCGCCAGCATCGGATGCGACTCGTCCGGCTGGCCATCCTGCTCGTGGACGAACCGGCCACCGCCGAGGACGTCGTGCAGGAGGCGTTCACCGGGCTGCATCGCAACTGGGGACGCCTACGCGACGCCGCCGCGGCCGTCGGATACCTGCGCACCGCCGTGGTCAACGGATCACGCAGCGTGCTGCGCCGCCGCAAGACCGCTCGCGAGTACGTCGCGCCGCACGCGGTCAACGCGCGTTCGGCCGAAAGCCTCGCCATGCTGTCGAGTGAACATCAGGCCGTGGTGAGCGCTTTGTCCAAACTGCCCCCGCGTCAGCGTGAAGTTCTGGTACTCCGTTACTACGGTGGGCTGAGTGAGGCCGAAATCTCGGAGGCCGCCGGGATTTCGAAAGGTACCGTTAAGTCAACCGCCAGCCGGGCGCTGGAGGCACTGCAGAAAGCGATGCAGTCGCCGAACTGACACCCGGCCCCAATCTCGAGCGCTGGGTTGTGCCGCCATGCTTGGTCCAGACCAATATATGCTGGGGGGCGTGAGAGGCGCCGGAGATTTCGTGATCGTGGGCGGCCGGGTCGTCGCCCCGGACCGTGTACTCGACGACGGCTGGCTGGCTATCGCCGGCGGCAAGATCGTCCAAGTCGGGTCCGGGACACCCCCGGACATCGACCGCGTGGACGTCGACGGGTGCCTGGTCGTGCCCGGCTTCGTCGACACCCACTGCCATGGCGGTGGGGGCGGGTCGTTTTCCAGCGCGAACCCCGAGGAGCTGTACCGCGCCGTCCGCGCGCATCGGCGACACGGGACCACGACCATGCTCGGCAGTCTCGTCTCGGACCCCATTCCGGTGCTCCGCGACCAGATCGCGGCCCTTCGGGAGCTGGTCCAAGAGGGTGAACTTGCCGGCATTCACCTCGAAGGCCCCTTCATCTCGAAGGCGCGCTGCGGGGCACATGATCCGGCGACGCTGATCGAACCGGACACGGCGACGGTCAACGCGCTGCTCACCGCGGGCCGCGGTGACATCCGGATGGTCACCCTCGCCCCCGAACTACACGGTGGGATCAAGGCAGTCCGGCAACTGGCCGAATCGGGCGTCATCGCCGCCATCGGGCACACCGACGGTGTCGAAGACCAGATCGTCCCGGCGATCGACGCCGGCGCCTCCGTCGCGACGCACCTCTTCAACGCCATGCGCCCGCTCCACCACCGCGAGCCGGGTCCGATCGGCGCGCTCCTCGACGACGAGCGGATCACCGTGGAGCTGATCTGCGACCTCGTCCACGTGCACCCGACGGTGCTGCGGCTGGCCGCGCACCACGCGGGCAAGGGCCGGACGGTGCTCATCACCGACGCCATGTCGGCCACCGACGCCGCCGACGGCAGCTACATCCTCGGCCGTCTCGAGGTCGACGTCCGCGACGGCGTCGCGACGCTGGCCGGGAACGGCTCACTGGCAGGCAGCACGCTGACCATGGACGCGGCCTTCCGCAACCTGGTCCGCGGCGCGGGTATCGACCTGCTCGACGCCGTCCGCGCGACCTCCGGCAGGCCCGCCGAACTGCTCGGCATCGCCGACCGGACCGGGTCGCTGCGCGCCGGGCTCGCGGCCGACGTCGTGGTGCTCGACCGCGACCTGCGACCGGCCAAGGTGCTGCGCCAGGGCGAATGGGTCAAGGACGAGGCGGCGGCTACATTGAGCGCGACGGCCCCGCTGAGCGGCGCGGTCGAAGGCGGTGTGTCGGTCAGCGACGGGTAGCGGCGAGAGGAGCAAGGACGGCGGATGAGCGAGCCCAAGGACCCGGAGAAGCTCTTGGCCGACGCCTTGCGCGCTCAAGCCGTCTTCGCGCCTTCCGCGGAGCGGATCGCCGAGGCCTCCACCGAGAAACCGGTCGAATCGGACACCGAGAGTAATTCGGGCACCGCTGAGGTCGCGGCCGCGACCGAGCCCTCTCCGGCTCCGGGGGAGGGCGAGCTGCCGCTGCAATACGGGCTGCTTTCCGGTGCCGGCGCCGACTCGCTCGAACGCGAGCGCGTCGCGCTGGAGGACGCGGAAACAGCCAGGTTGGCGGAGCGGCCGACGCCCCCTCCGGCCCCTTCGCTCGGCAGTGCGCCGTTGCCCGCGTACTGGGTGCTGCTGCTCGCGGTGCTGCTGGGACTGGCCGCCGGTTCGGTGATCGGGCTGCTCACGCTGATCTGAGCCGCCTTCCCCGTCGGGTCAGGCCACGCAGCGTCACCCTGTACCGTTTTGGTGTGATCCTGGCGCAGAACAACGTGACGACGATGGGGCTCCTGCCCGAGTGGCTGGACCCGATGCACCTGCTGAGCGGGCTGACCGTCCCGGTCATCACGGTGCTCTGCCTGATCATCTTCATCGAGAGCAGCGTCTTCCCGGTGCTGCCCGGTGACTCCCTGCTGTTCACCGCGGGCCTGCTGATCGCATCCGACAAGATCGAGGCCCCGCTCTGGCTGGTCTGCGTCCTGGTCACGGTCGCGGCGCTGCTCGGAAACCTGCTCGGCTACGGCCTCGGCTGGAAGGTCGGCCCCTGGCTGTTCCGCAAGCCGGACTCCAAGTTCTTCAACAAGAAGTACGTCGACCAGACCCACGCCTTCCTGGAGAAGCACGGGCCGAAGGCGGTCGTGCTGGCGCGGTTCGTGCCGTTCGTGCGGACGTTCATCACCTGGATCGCGGGCATCGGCAAGATGGACCCGAAGAAGTACTTCACCTACACCGTCATCGGCGGCATCCTGTGGGCAGCCGGGATCACCGCGCTCGGCCACCTGCTCGGCGACATCCCGTTCATCCGCGACAACATCGACGCGATCTTCATCCTGATCGTGCTGGTGTCGGTGGTGCCGATCGTGCTCGAGTACCTGAAGTCGCGCCGCGAGAAGAAGCACGGCGCCACCGCGACCGGCATCGTCGCCGACACCGCCGAGGACATCACGCAGCAGATCCCGCGGATCCGCGACTGACCCAGGCAGTAGTGAAGGCCTCCTTCCTTACCCTGAAGGCAAGGCCCCGGCAAAGTCGCGGTCTTGCAGGTCAGGCGACTATTCCTGCACTGTCACGGGCCGCGCACCAGTGGCGGAGCTTGATTCTGGATGCTGCAGGGCTGCAGGTGCGGTTTCGGAGGAATGGTGTGAGTGGCGATTCGGGTGAGGGCCACTTGCTGTCTTAGGTACCTACCATCGGGCGACACGCGTGATCCGACGGAGGGCACGCGTGAGTGAACGGAGAACACCCGACGAAACCTGCCGCTCCCGCGTGTCATCCACCCAGTCACACGTGTCCTCCGTCGGATCACACGCGCCATCCATCCAGCCACGCGAAACCACCCACTCGGCCCCGGTCGTGAGTGGCGATTCGGGCTAGAACACGAAACGCCACTCACGACC